>NZ_CP129613.1:6300000-6488666 GCF_030486405.1 Mycolicibacterium sp. HK-90
GACGAAGGTCAGGGTCAGCGCCGACTCGCCGAGAAAGAATGTCACCCAGAGGTATACGTTCTTGAGCCCGACGACGATGACGAGCGCGGGGATGGTCAGCGGAAGCAGACACAGGAACTCGACGAAGCGTCCGGCCCACGCGGCCCGCAGCCGCACCCAGATCATGGTGGGTACCAACAGGATCAGCATCGCGACCACGGTGAACACCGCGAGCAGCAGCGAGACGACGATGGCCTGATACAGCGCGTCGTCGGCCACCAGGTTTTGCCAGGCGTTCAGCGTGCGACCGCCGGAAATCAGGTTGCGGGTGGAGAAGTCGGCCATGGCGTACAGCGGGAACAGGAAGAACAGACCGAACATCACCCAGAGCGCGGCCCGGACGACGCGGCTCATCGCAGCCACCTCGCCGTCCGGCGCACCAGCGCGTTGTAGGCGATCATCACCACGGCCACCACCACGATCATCTCCAGCGCCAGCGCATAGGCGAATCCCGACTGGCCGAGCACCACCTCACTGGTCAGCGCGGTCCGGATCAACAACGGCACGATCGGACTGCCCTGGCTGATCAGCGCCGCCGCGGTGGCGTAGGCGGCAAAAGCATTGGCGAACAACAACAACGCCGAGCCCAGGAAAGCCGGGGACAGCAGCGGGACGGCCACCTCCAGCAGGTACTGCCGGCGTGACGCACCGAGACTCACGGCCGCCTCCCGCCACTGCACGCGCAACCCTTCCAGGGCGGGCAGGAAGACGATCACCATCAGCGGGATCTGGAAGTAGGTGTAGACCAGGATCAGCCCGGGCAGGCCGTACAGCCAGCCCGACCCGGCCAGATTCCACCCGAGGTGCTGCTGCACCCACAGCGTCAGCACGCCGTTGAGTCCGATCGTCGCCAGAAAGGCGAAAGCCAGCGCCACGCCACCGAACTGGGCCAGCACACTGCACAGCGCCAGCACGGCGCGGCGCACCATCGACTCGGCCGGGCTGCTGACGATCAACCAGGCCAGCACCGCACCCAGCACGGCGCCGATGAGTGCGGTGCTCGCCGACAGCACGATGCTCTTGAGCAATGCCGACAGGGCGGTACCGGTGAACAGCGCGGCGACGCGGTCCAGCGAGAAGGAACCGTCGGCGAAGAACGCCATGACGATCACCGTGGCCGTCGGCACGATCAGGAATACCGTGACGACGGTCAGGAACGGCAACAGGGGCAGCGCATCCCGAAGCCGCTGGGAAAACACACGATCCGACATCGAACGGCTCTAGCCGACGGCTTTCGCCCAGTTGTCCGCCAGATACTTGGTGGCCGCCTCGGTCTGTTGCGGGGTGGGCACGGTGACCGGGCCGTGGACGATCGGCATGGACTGCGCGACCTCCTTGTCGAGCTTGCCCGCGGCCACCATGTTGTCGGCGCGCACCGGGCGAACTCCGCCGGCCCCGTACAGGTTCTGCCCTTCGTCGCTGAACAGGAACTCCTGCCACAGCCGGGCCGCCGCCGGATGCGGAGCGTCCTTGTTGATCGCCTGGTAGTAATACCCCGCGACCGCGGAGTCCTGCGGCACCATCACCTGCCAGGTCGGAAGCTTCTTGGTTTCCGAGGCATTCGTGTAGTTCCAGTCGATGACCACCGGGGTCTGACCGGACTCGATGGTCGCCGGGGTCGGGTCGACGGGAAGGAAGTTACCCGCCTCCTTGAGCTTGGCGAAGAATTCCACGCCGGGCGCGATGTCGTCGGCGGATCCGCCCTGCGACAGCGCGACCATCAGCACTCCGGAGAACGCCGCACCGGCCTGGGTGGGATCGCCGTTGAGCGCGACCTTGCCCTGGTATTCGGGCTTCAGCAGGTCGTCGATGCTGGTGACAGGCGGCACCTTGGCCGAGTCGAAGCCGATGGACATGTACCCGCCGTAGTCGTTGACCCAGGCGCCGTCCGGATCCTGGAACGCCGACGGGATGTCGGTCCACGTCGCGACCTTGTACGGCGCGAACATCGCGGTGTTCGCCAGGGCCACCGACTGTCCCAGATCGAACACATCGGGCGCGCTGCTCTTGCCCTTCTGCTGGTTGGCGGCGTTGATCTCTTCCTGGCTGGACGCGTCGGGCTGTGCCGAGTTGACCTTGATCCCGTACTTGTCCGAGAAGGCCTTGATGATCGCACCGTAGTTCGCCCAATCCGGCGGCAGGGCAATCACATTGAGCTCACCTTCGGCCTTGGCCGCCTCGATCAGCTTGTCCATGCCGCCGAAGTCGGCTGCCGACTTGGCCTCCGCGATCTTCACCCCGGTGTCGGTGTCGCCACCGGACGCGTCCTTCTGGGGCGGTGCGCACGCCGCGAGCCCCACGGTGACGAGAGCCGATGCGGCCAGAGCGGATACCTTCGCGATCCGGGATGAAGTCATTGCCAAACCCTCCGATGGTCAGGAATCGCCGCGATGGCGCGGCGGTTGCGCGAATCCGTCGCCGGCCTGTCGCAGGAGTGAACGAGTCCGCGGACTACACGCACCGGCACCCTACCGTGACCTCACCGAACGGGGGCCGCATTGCCCGGGCCGGGGCGTTAGCATCGCGTGGTGTCTGTTCCCGGACCGGGCAGCTACTTCGATCTCGACGGCTGGTCCTTCAAACCGGCCGCCGTGCCGTGGTACCGCACCCGCCGCGCCATGTTCGCGCTGATGGCCGTCGCCGTCGCGGCCTGCGCCATCGTGGTGTCGGGTGTTCTTTTGCTGCTTGGGAATTCGCCCGTGCCCGACAGCCCCGAGCCGACCACGGCCACGCCGTCGCCCTCGACCGGCAGGCCCGCCCCGGCGCCGTCGCTGCGGGTGGGCGTACCACCGGCTCCCCCACCGCCGCCTGCCCCACCGGAGGAAACCCCGCAGGCACCGGTGTACCGGCCCACGCAGCGGCCGACCGAGACCAAGAAGCCCGAGATCGGCGTCACCCGTACCCCCGTCACGCGTTCGCCCATCAGCGTGGCCCCGCAACCGCGGCATCCACGCAACTGAGCCTGCCCCGCGCCGCCGCCGGTGCGCCTACCCTGGATCCATGCCCGGGCACGAGGCGATCGCCCAGTTCGCAGACGCACCCTGCGCGGTGCTCGCGACCCTGGGTTCCGACGGCGCACCGCACCTCGTGCCGGTGGTGTTCGCGGTCCAGTTGTCGACGTCGGCGGAGATCCCGGCCACGATCTACACCGCGGTGGACGCCAAGCCCAAGTCCACCCAGCGTCTGCGCCGGCTGGCCAACATCGAAGGCGATTCCCGGGTCAGCCTGCTGGTCGACCATTACACCGACGAATGGGCGCACCTGTGGTGGGTACGCGCCGATGGCCGGGCCGCGACGCATTACAGCGGCGAGGAGATGGCCACCGGTTACGGGTTGCTGCGCGCGAAATATCCCCAGTACGAGCGGATCGCGCTCAACGGACCGGTCATCACCGTCAGCGTCACCCGCTGGTCGTCGTGGCAGGTGTGATCCCGTGAACGACGCGCCCCGCAAGGCGCCGCGACAGCAGCGGTCCAGGGAGACCGTCGACGTGGTGCTCGAGGCAGCGGCGCAGGTGTTCGACCGAGAAGGTATCTCGGCGACCACCAACCGGATCGCCGAGCGAGCCGGCGTGTCGATCGGATCGATCTACCAATACTTTCCGAACAAGCAGGCATTGCTGCACGCACTGGCGCAGCGGCACGTGTCGAAGGCCGTCGAGCAGCTCGAGGCGGTGTGCGACGAGCTCCGGGCGCAGGAGCCGCCGTTCGACGACACCATGAGGACCATCCTCGACACCGTGGTCGAGCTGCACAGCGACCGTCCCGGCCTACACGGGCTGATGCACCGAGTGGTTCAGCCGCGCGCCGACGAGCTCGCGGCGTTGCAGCGGTTCGAGGATCGGCTGACCCGCGAGGTGGCGTTTCATCTGCGCCGCTGCGGCCTCGGCGGCTCCGACGACGAGAGTGCCCTGGCCACCGCGCAGATGCTGGTGCACGCGGTCGACGCACAGCTGCACCGGGTGATGCCACGGCGCGGGATGAACACCGACTCGCTACTCGGGCTTGTCGAACGCCTGCTGCGCGACTGACGGGGAGCCTGAGCGGACCTCGTCCCGGACGCGACGCACCGCCGACACCAACTGGCTCAGCCCCGGTTCTTCCACCGGGTAGTGCCCACACCCGTCCAGCATCACGAGCCGGGTGGGGGCAGTGATCCGCCGGAGGAACCGGACGCTCAACGGAGCCGGGGTCCACGCGTCCGCGCCCGGGTGCACCAACGTCACCGGTGCGGCGTCGAACGTCTCGGGCGCGGTGTGGGCGAAATTCATCCAGCTGCAGAGGAATCCGAGCGGCACCCGCACGCCACCACCCCGCGGGTCGGTCGCACACAGACGCGCGAGCTCCCGGTTTCCGCTCATCGCCGTCATCTTCACGAGCCAGCGGATCGGTACCCGCACCCGGCCCAGCCAGGGATCGATCGCCCGCAGCAGCGCCGGCCCCACGGTGCCGACCGGCGAGAGCCGGGCCGCCGCACGGCGGGCCGCCGGGTCGGCGGGATCGAGCAGGCAGGTCGCGACCACGTGGGCGACCCGATCGGTACGGGCCGCGGCTTCATAGCCGAGCAGGCCGCCCATGCTGGCACCGAACACGACCAGCGGACGGTCGTCCTGCTCGCATTCGGCCCGGATCAGATCGCACACCAACTCGACCCAGTCGTCGTACCTGACGGCGGCCGGACGGGGTTCGGCGGTGTAGCCGTAGAGCGGCATATCCGGCGCCATCACCTCGACTCCCTCGGCTGCCGCCGCGGCGGCGATGGGCCACAACGCACCCGAGTACCCGCCGGCACCGTGGAGCACGAGCACGCGAATATCGCTGTCGGGTGCGGTGGCTCGCGCGATGTGCACGTCACGGCCACGCCACGACCACCACGTCGACACCGGCGCCACCCACTCGGCCCGGTATCGCGCGGGCACAAAACCGGCGTATCGCCGTGCCTGACTATCGATGTCCCTCTCGATGTCCATGAGGTCAAGCCTCGGCACGGCCGGGACCGCTGACAACTCGCATTCGGCGGGCCGCATCGGCCGGTCAGGGCGGTGCTGTCGCCGGCTGCTCACATTTTTCGCGGCGGCTACCCGGGCCTTGTGCTGTAGGTCACATCGGGGAATGGTGGAGAAACAGGGACACCAGGAGGAATGCCATGGCGGACAAGTCTCATTCGGCCGGCAACGGGACGGTGCCCACCGCGGACAGTCCCGACGCCATTCGCAACGTCGCCCTGGTCGGCCCATCGGGTGCGGGCAAGACCACCCTGGTCGAGGCACTGCTGGTGGCGGCGGGCGTGCTGACCCGCCCGGGCTCGGTGGTCGACGGCTCCACGGTGTGCGATTTCGACGACGCCGAGATCGGCCAGCAGCGCTCGGTCGGGCTGGCGCTGGCGCCGTTGCAGCACAACGGGATCAAGGTCAATCTGATCGACACCCCCGGATACGCCGACTTCGTCGGGGAACTGCGCGCCGGGCTCCGCGCGGCCGACTGCGCGCTGTTCGTGATCGCCGCCAACGAGGTCATCGACGAGCCGACCAAGGCGTTGTGGCAGGAATGCGCGGCGGTGGGCATGCCGCGCGCGGTGGTCATCACCAAACTCGACCACGCCCGGGCCAACTACGCCAACGCACTGGCCGGCGCCCAGCAGGCGTTCGGCGACAAGGTCGCGCCGCTGTACTTCCCCGCCGGGGGTGGGGTTATCGGGCTGCTGACCCGCACGCACTACGAATACAGCGGTGGCACCCGCACCACCCGGCCCCCCGATGGCTCGTACGACGACGAGATCGCCGAACTGCGCGGGTCTCTGATCGAGGGGATCATCGAGGAGTCCGAGGACGAGACGCTCATGGAGCGGTATCTCGGCGGTGAGGAGATCGACGAGTCGGTGTTGATCGCCGACCTGGAGAAGGCCGTCGCCCGCGGGTCGTTCTTCCCGGTGATCCCGGTGTGCAGCGGGTCGGGGGTCGGCACGCTGGAACTGCTGGAGGTCGCCACCCGCGGTTTCCCGTCACCGCCCGAGCACCGGTTGCCCGAGGTCTTCGCGGCCAACGGATCCTCCCGCAAGCCGCTGTCCTGCGATCCGTCCGGACCGCTGCTGGCCGAGGTGGTGAAGACGACGTCGGATCCATATGTCGGCAGGGTCAGCCTGGTCCGGGTGTTCTCCGGCACCATCAGGCCCGACGCCACCGTGCATGTGTCGGGCCATTTTTCTGCGTTCAGTGACGCGGTGGCGGCCGAGGGATCGCACGGCCACGCCGATCACGATGAGGACGAGCGCATCGGCACCTTGTCCTTCCCGCTGGGCAAGCAGCAACGCCCGGCACCGTCGGTGGTGGCCGGCGACATCTGCGCGATCGGCCGGCTGAGCCGGGCCGAGACCGGAGACACCCTCAGCGACAAGGCCGATCCCCTGGTGCTGCGCCCGTGGACGATGCCCGACCCGCTGCTGCCCATCGCGGTGCAGCCCCGGGCCAAGACCGACGAGGACAAACTGTCGGTCGGGTTGCAGCGGCTGGCCGCCGAGGATCCCACGTTGCGCATCGAGCAGAATCCCGAGACCCACCAGATCGTGCTGTGGTGCATGGGTGAGGCGCATGCGGGGGTGGTGCTCGACGGGCTGTCGCGGCGCTACGGGGTGTCGGTGGACACCGTCGAACTTCGGGTGCCGCTGCGAGAGACGCTCGGCCGCAAGGCCAAAGGGCACGGCAGGCACGTCAAGCAGTCGGGTGGGCACGGTCAGTACGCGGTCTGTGACATCGAGGTCGAACCGCTGCCCGAGGGCTCCGGTTTCGAGTTCGTCGACAGGGTTGTCGGCGGAGCCGTACCGCGCCAGTTCATCCCGAGCGTCGAGAAGGGCGTCCGGGCCCAGATGGAGAAGGGAATCGGCGGTGAACACGGCGATGCCGGCTATCCCGTCGTCGACATCCGGGTGACCCTGGTCGACGGCAAGGCGCACAGCGTCGACTCGTCGGACTTCGCCTTTCAGGTGGCCGGCGGGCTCGCGTTGCGGGAGGCCGCGGCGGCGGCCGGCGTGAGTCTGCTCGAGCCGATCGACGAGGTGACCGTGGTGGTGCCCGACGATCTGGTCGGCTCGGTGATGAGCGATCTGGCCGGCCGGCGCGGCCGGGTGCTCGGCACCGACAGAGCCGACGGCGACCGGACCGTGGTGAAGGCCGAGATACCCGAAGTCGAACTGACCCGGTACGCGATCGACCTGCGATCGTTGTCGCACGGTGCCGGGACCTTCAGCCGCGGGTTCGCCCGCTACGAGCCGATGCCCGAATCCGCCGCGGCCCGGGTGCGCCGCTCCGCGTGACGGGGGCGGTACCGCTCAGGTCGCCATCGAGGCGTAGAACTCGTCGGTGCCTGCCCCGTCCTCCAGTTGGACGTCGAAGGTGTTGAGCGCCAGGGCCAGTGTGCTGTAGCCGCCGAAGGTGAACATCAGGTCCATGCGCTGTTGGTCGTCGAGTTGCTCGCCCAGGCGCTCCCAGACCCGGGCCGACAGGCGCGAGCCGGTGTGCAGTTCATCGACCGCGTCGATCACGGTCTGATCGAATTCGTCTGCCGCGCAGCCGGTTCCCGCCGCCTCGACCTCCGCTTCGGTCATGCCGATCCGCCGGGCCAGCGCACTGTGATGGCCCCACTCGTAGGTACAGCCGAGCCGGAAGGCGGTCCGCAGGATCACCAGTTCGCGGATGCGCTCGGGCAGGGTCGAGGACAGCTGCAGGTAGGTGTTGAACGGCAGGAAGGCACCGGCCAGGACCGGGTGGCGGACCAGCGTCGACAACGCGTTGCCCACCTTGTCGGGATGACGGCGCTCCGGCGGCACGGTGGAGGCCAGGGCCTCGCGTACCTGATCGTCCCAACCCTCTGCCGGCAGCGGCGTCAACATGCCCATCATCCCTTCATGTCGATCCAGCTTTACGATCGACTAGTAATCTACTTTACGATCGTAAAGTAGAAACGGCCGCAGCGCACCCGAGGAGGAACGCGATGGAGACCCGGGAACGCCTGGTCGAGGCGGCCGTCCGGCTGTTCACCAGGCACGGCTTCGCGGGCACGTCGCTGCAGATGATCGCCGATGAGCTCGGCTTCACCAAGGCCGCGATCTACTACCACTTCCGCACCCGCGAACAGCTGCTCACCGCCGCGCTGGACCCGGTCCTGGCGCAGATGCAGCAGATCGTCGACGATGCCGAGAACCACCGCGGTGCGCACGCCCGGGCCGATCGCATGGTGCGCGGGTACGCGGAGCTGGCCGTGCGCAATCGTGCCCTGGTCTCGGTGCTCGCCAGCGACGCGAGCGTGAACGAGGCGCTGCGCACCCGGCCCGAGTGGGACACCCTGATCGACCGCCAGATGGCACTGCTGGCCGATGTCGATCCCGGGCCGGCCGGCACGGTCAAGGCCGCAATGGTGTTCTCCGGGATCGCCGGCGGTGCCGGGGTGGCTTCAGCGGGCCTCACCGACGAGCAGCTCTACCGCCACCTCACCGACGCAGCCCGCCGCACCCTCGGCCTGCGGGTCTCCCGGCGCTGACGAAAAACATTGCAATGCAAGCTGTTACCGAAAGGAATGGGATGACTGTCAAGACCGCCCTGGTCACCGGAGGCGCATCCGGAATCGGCAAGGCCGTCGCCGAGCGATTGACCGCCGACGGATACCAGGTGGCCACCCTCGACCTCAACGCCACCGACGACGCGCATTCCTACGCCGCCGACGTCACCGACCGGGCGCAGGTGGATGCGGTGTTCAAGACCGTCCGCGAGCAGCTCGGCCCGGTGACCATCCTGGTAAACGCCGCCGGGCTGAGCGGGTTCAAGCCGTTCACCGACATCACCTTCGAGGACTGGCGACGGGTGGTCGACGTCAACCTCAACGGAGTGTTCCACGTGGTGCAGGCCGCCCTGCCCGACATGATCGAGGCCGGCTGGGGCCGCATCGTCAACATCTCGTCGTCGAGCACGCATTCGGGCGTGCCGTTCATGAGCCACTACGTCTCGGCCAAGTCCGCGGTGAACGGGCTGACCAAATCACTGGCACTGGAGTTCGGGCCGGCCGGGATCACCGTCAACGCGGTGCCACCGGGTTTCATCGACACCCCGATGCTGCGTGCCGCGGAATCCCGGGGCGAACTCGGCGAAATTCAGGACACCATCAACGCGACCCCGGTGCGGCGAATGGGTAAACCCGAGGATATTGCCGCGACATGTTCATTCCTGATCTCAGAGGAGGCCGGTTATATCACCGGTCAGATCATCGGCGTGAACGGCGGCCGTAACACCTGATCAGCACCTACGCTGTGACGGGGGTCTCCCGGTACCGGCGTTTTGATATTCGCCGCACCGGGGCCCGGATAGTTGCACTTATCTCTGGTTGTTTGGGACAGTTTTCAGACCTTTAGTTGCTGGCTGCGTCAATAATTCGGAGGTTTGCGCGTGGCCTCATCCACCGCGACACTGCGGGACCGCTTCGGCGAGCGGTTCAAGCACTGGCGGTACGACCCGCCGTACAAGACCGCGTGCGCGGGCATGGTCATCGCCCTGGTCGCGGTATTGGCGTTGACGTGGATGCAGTTCCGCGGCGTGTTCGACGAAAAGACACAGCTGACCGTGCTGTCCAACCGCTCGGGCCTGTCGATGGACCCGGGTTCGAAGGTCACGTTCAACGGCGTGCCGATCGGCCGGCTCACGGCCGTGGACGTGGTGGACACCGACGGTGACTCCCAGGCTCAGCTGACCCTCGACATCAAGCCTCAGTACCTCAAGCTGATCCCGGAGAACGTGACCGCCGAGCTGCGGGCCACCACGGTGTTCGGCAACAAGTACATCTCGTTCACCGCACCCGAGCATCCGTCGGCGGCGCGGGTGTCGCCTTCGACACCGATTCAGGCCACAGGGGTGACGACGGAGTTCAACACCCTGTTCGAGACGATCACCGCCATCTCCGAACAGATCGACCCGATCAAGCTCAACCAGACCCTGACCGCCACCGCGCAGGCACTCGACGGTCTCGGCACCAAGTTCGGCGAGTCCATCGTCAACGGCAACACCATCCTGGCCGACCTGAACGGCCGGATGCCCGAGATCCGCCGCGACATCGCCGGACTGGCCGACCTCGGCGAGATCTACGCCAACGCCGGGCCCGATCTGTTCGACGGCCTGACGAACGCCGTCACCACGGCCCGCACCCTCAACGAGCAGCGCGGCAACCTGGACCAGGCGCTGGTGGCCGCGGTCGGTTTCGGCAACACCGGCGCCGACATCTTCGAACGCGGCGGCCCCTACCTGGTCCGCGGCAACCAGGATCTGCTGCCGGTGAGCGCCATGCTCGACCGCAACAGCCCCGCGCTGTACTGCATGATCCACAACTACGCCGAGGCCGCGCCGAAATTCGCGCAGCAGACCCGCAACGGCTACGGCTTCGAGCTGCAGAACTTCCTGGTCGGCGCCCCCAATGCCTGGGTCTATCCCGACAACCTGCCGCGGGTCAACGCCACCGGTGGCCCCGAGGGCCGGCCCGGCTGTTGGCAGCCGATCACCAAGGACCTGTGGCCCGCTCCGTATCTGGTGATGGACACCGGTGCCTCGATCGCGCCCTACAACCACTTCGAGCTCGGTCAGCCGCTGGTCACCGAGTACGTGTGGGGCCGCCAGATCGGCGAGCACACGATCAATCCCTAGCGGTCGGTGTCGGCCGTGTCGACGCTCGGCACCGGCGTCTTGGATTCCAGTTCGGCTTCGAGCTTCTCTTCGTAGGCGCCCTCGTCGCGACCGAGCGCGATGGTCGCGGCGGCCATGGCGCCGACGGCCACCGACAAGGCCACCGGTTCCCAGCCGGTGATCGACAGGTGCTCGCCCAGCACGACGGAACCCAGCACCACCGCCACCACGGGCTCGAGCACGAGCATGGTCGGCACCGAGGTCTGCAACGATCCGGCGTGGAACGCCGACTGCTGGAGCAGCGTCGCCACCACCCCGAGCATCACCACGAGGTACAGGGCGGGCGTGGTCAACGCGACGAGCACGCTGTTCTCGGTGATCGTGTGCATCACGATCTTGGTGAGCACGGCGACCACCCCGAACATCACGCCGACCGCGAGCGCCAACAGCACGGCGCGGCGCCAGTTGGTGCTGCGCGTGGCCGCGAGGACGCAGAGCGTGACTGCCACCGCGCACACCACCGCGACGGTGACCGTGGTGGTCACCGACACCGCATAGGTTCCGGTGGTGGCCCGGGCGAGAGCGACGAACACGGTGAGCGCCCCGGTCAGAAGGAGCGCCCACACCCATTCGGCGCGGCTGACCCGCCGATGGGCCAACCGGGCGCTGAGCGGGAGCGCGAACAACAACGCCGACACCAGCACGGGCTGGACCAGCAGCAGCGAACCGTAACCGAGAGCCAGGGCCTGGAACACGTATCCGGCGACCGCGGCCGCGGTCCCCGCCCACCAGAGCCTCCGGCGCAGCAGTGTGCGCAGCATGACCGTGCTGACGCCCTTCTCGGGCGGTACGTCCATCGTCGCGCGCTGCCGCACCACAATGCCGACAGCCGCGAAAATCGCTGCGCAGAGGGCGAACAGCACCGCAAGACTGTTGCCGAGCAAGCCTCGTCAACCCCTTTCGGGCCCAGTGTGTCGGCCACCTCTGGAGGGGAGAAGGCCAGTGCCCTCCAACCGTAGAGCGCTGACGGGTATCGCGCCGCCCCGGGTTACACGACCTGCAGGTGCCGCTTCGGAGGCTCGTCGGAAGATCCCGCGGGACCGGTCAGATCCGCATCGGAGGCGGGGTCGGGCGCGATCTTGTCGTTGACGCTCGCCACCGCCAGGTCGACGCGGTTCACCGCGTTGTCGCACAGGTCGCGGACGCGGCCGCTGGCGGTTTCGACCTCATCGGCAGCGCTGCGGAGGTAGGCCCTGAGGTTGATCCGGAGCCGCTCGCCGGCGCGGCGCACCCGCAGCCGTACCCGGTCGTCCACCTCGACGGTCACGTATGGCAACACTCGAAACCTCATGGCAGAAACCTCATAGCCCGCTCCACTCTCCGCTTGCCTTGGCTCACAGTAACCGCGCTCGGCCGCGGCGCGCCCCAGACGTGATCGGCGCCGCATGCCGACAGTTTATGACCGGCGGATCACATTGGCCCCCTGTCAGGCGGCTAGTTTCCGGCTCCGTCCCAGTCGGTCAGGGTCCAGCCGTCCGTCGGGTTCCCCTTGATCACCACGTAGCCGGTGTTGTTCAGCGGATGAGCCATCAGCAGTTGCGGGTTCGGATTGGCGACATTCATCTGGACCCACAACATGATCGCGGCGCCGTGGGAGTACGCGACGGGATTGTCGTCGCCGCTGTCGTAGATCTGCTGGACCGCCCCGTCGAACCGGCTGTCGAACTCGTTGCCGTCGATCGATCCGGGGATCCGGGCGTTCCGGTCGCCGCGCAGCCACTGTTCCGGCGCGGCGAAGTACGTCTGTACCGCGCTCGCCTCGGGCTGGCCCTCATAGATGCCTGCCTCGACTTCGTGGAGGCCGGGCAGGACGGTGACGGGCTCGCCCAGGGCGTCGGCCATGGGCTGGGCGGTCTGCTGTGTGCGGATCATGGTCGAGGCGAAGATGCCGTCGTACCGGTTGGGAGACAGCCGCTGCGCGCTGGTGACCGCCTGGCTGCGGCCCAGATCGGTGAGCTCCGGGCCGGGGGTGGAGCTGTCGATCAGGCCCGAGGCGTTTCCCGCCGACTGGGCGTGCCGGACGAAGGTCAGGGTGATGGAGCGGTAGCCGCCCGCGGCCGCGGTCGGGGCCAGCAGGGTGGCAAGGACGACGACGATGGTGGCCAGGAGCGGGAGGGCCCGTAGTTTTCGCACACGGCCATGATTCACCTTCGGGCGTACGTTCGTTGGCGTGACTACCCTCAACGACGACCGGGTCGCCGGCGCCCTCGATCGGATGTACGCCGCGGCCGATGAGCAGTTCGCGAAGTTGCGCGAGGACGGCTCCCGCAGGTTCGCCGATTTGTCCAACGCCACCGCACAGGAACGTGCCGACGCGCTCAGCGACATCTACATGCCGGTGACGCGGGAAGCGGGCCGGTTGTTGTACTCCCTGGTTCGCGCCACCAAGCCCGCCGTGGTGGTCGAGTTCGGGATGTCGTTCGGGCTCTCGGCACTGCACCTGGCATCGGCCGTGCGCGACAACGGAACCGGGCGCGTGTTCACCACCGAACTCAGCGCCACCAAGATCGCGGCCGCCAGGCAGACCTTCGCCGAGACGGGCCTCGACGACGTCATCACCGTGCTCGAGGGCGACGCGCTCCAGACGCTGCCGTCGGTGACCGGTGAGATCGGGTTCGTGCTGCTCGACGGGTGGAAGGAGCTCTACCTACCGGTGCTCGAGCTCCTGGAGCCACGGCTGACCACCGGTGCGCTCGTGGTCGCGGACAACACGTCGATGGCCGACACCCAGCCATACCTGGATCGGGTGCGGGAGCCGGCGAACGGGTACGTGAGCGTGAACTTCCTTGCCCGCGACAGCGACAGCATGGAGCTCAGCTGCCGGGCCTAGGCTCCTCTCGGGCGCGCGACCGATACGCCGACGGGGTCTGGCCGCAGAACTGGGTGAAGCACCGGGTGAACGAGCTCAGATTCTCGAAGCCCACGGCCGTCGCGGTCGCCTGCACGGACTGATCCGGGCCGGCCAGCAGCGCCATGGCCCGCAGCATGCGGGCATGTAGAAGGTATGTCCGCCAAGAGATTCCGATCGTCTCGGCGAACAGACGTCGCAGCGTCCGGTCGGATACCGCCACCTCCCGGCTGACGTCCTCGGCAGTCACCGAGGCGAGGTGCTCCTTGGTGTAGGCCAGCGCGGCCGCGACGATCGGATGCTCGGTGGTCGGCAGGCTCAGCGGAGCCTCGTGATCCAGCGCGTCGGCGACAAGGTTGGCCAGGGTTCGGAAGAACGCGTCCGACGTGTCGTCGCCATGGGCCCGGTCGATCGGCCAGCGCAGCCCGTAGATCATCATCTCGCGGATCAGCGGGGAGACCGCGATGATCCTGGCCCGGTCCCCCGGGTCGGCGATCAACTGCGTATCGAACATCACCGCGACGGTCTTGACGTCGGGGTTCATCACCGCCTGGTGCTGCAGGCCGGCCGGGATCCACGCGGCCTGTTGCGGTGGCAGCAGGTAATGCGCGGCATCGGTCTCCACCTCGACCACGCCGTGCAGCGCGTACTCGATCTGGTGCACCTCGTGCGAGTGCCATCCGGTGATCAGACCGTCGCCCTCGTAGAGGTAGCTGCCCGCCAGCGCGTGACCGCCGCGCCGCAGCTCGATCACCGGCCGCGACAGGTTGGCCGATTCAGCTAAACCTCTGTCCGAAGATGCAGAGACGGTCATGAGATCCGAGGGTACTAGTTGAATCATGCAGACCGACGACTTGATCCTCATCAGCATCGACGACCACGTCGTCGAACCGCCGGACATGTTCCTGCGGCATGTGCCGGCCAAGTACAAGGAGGAGGCTCCGATCGTCGTCACCGACGACAAGGGCGTCGACCAGTGGATGTACCAGGGCCGTCCGCAAGGGGTGTCCGGCCTCAACGCCGTCGTGTCCTGGCCCGCCGAGGAATGGGGGCGTGATCCGGCCGGGTTCGCCGAGATGCGCCCCGGCGTGTACGACGCGCACGAACGCGTCCGCGACATGAACCGCAACGGCATCCTGGCCTCGATGTGCTTTCCGACCTTCACCGGGTTCTCCGCGCGGCATCTCAACATGCACCGTGAAGAGGCCACCCTGGTGATGGTGTCGGCCTACAACGACTGGCACATCGACGAGTGGGCCGGTTCAGCGCCCGGACGCTTCATCCCGATCGCCATCCTGCCGACCTGGAACCCCGAGGCCATGTGCCGGGAGATCCGGCGGGTCGCCGCCAAGGGTTGCCGGGCCGTCACCATGCCGGAACTGCCTCACCTGGAAGGACTTCCGAGCTACTTCGACGAGGACTACTGGGGACCGGTCTTCCGCACCCTGTCCGAGGAGAACGTGGTGATGTGCCTGCACATCGGCACCGGATTCGGCGCCATCTCCATGGCCAAGGACGCTCCGATCGACAACCTGATCATCCTGGCCACCCAGGTGTCGGCCATGTGCGCACAGGATCTGTTGTGGGGCCCGGCCATGCGCAACTATCCCGATCTGAAGTTCGCCTTCTCCGAGGGCGGAATCGGTTGGATCCCTTTCTATCTCGACCGCAGCGACCGGCACTACACCAACCAGAAGTGGCTCCGCCGCGACTTCGGCGACAAGCTGCCGTCCGACGTGTTCCGCGAGCATTCGCTGGCCTGCTACGTCACCGACAAGACCTCGCTGAAGCTGCGTCATGAGATCGGCATCGACAACATCGCCTGGGAATGCGACTACCCGCACAGCGACTGCTTCTGGCCCGACGCGCCCGAGCAGGTGCTGGCCGAGCTGAATGCCGCCGGCGCAAGCGATTCCGACATCAACAAGATCACCTGGGAGAACTCGGCGCGGTTCTTCGGCTGGGATCCGTTCCAGCACACCGCCCGTGATCAGGCCACCGTCGGCGCACTGCGCGCCAAGGCCACCGACGTCGACACCTCGATCCGGCCGCGCGCGGAGTGGGCCCGTCTCTACGAGCAGAAGCAGCTCACCAAGGCCTGACTTCCGCGTTGACTCTGCGCTGAGGGCTCGAAAGTTCGAGTACGCGATGCCCTGAGCGCAGAGTCAACGGATTTGACGCTCCGGCGGTGCCGTTCGGTGAGTGACAATGTGACTACTCACGCGAACGAGGGGTCGTCACGTGTCATACACGGTGTCGCAGGTGCTGGGGTCCAACCCCCGACCGAGGTCGTGGCCCAAAATGGCAAGACTTTCCTGACGTAATGCACACCCGACCCTTCCTGACCACCTGCGCACAGAAGAACTGAGGTCAGGCGCGGAGACTGATGCCGAAGGTTTTCGCGTTCATCGACGTGAACGTCTCGGCAGTGGCCACCTCGGCGACTGCGAGCTGAGCGGCGGCAACCGCCTGGGCTTTGAACGCACGCGCAGCGGCGCTGAGCGTGTGGCCGTAGATGTGATGCGGGTCAGGGGATTCCCCCCAGACCAGTGCCTCCACACATCCCGCCGGCATGCCCTCACCGGAGACCACCCGCGCATGCGCCTCCGCACCCATGACGAGAACACACTGCTCCTCGTCCGGGCGGTCCGGTGGTGTCACCGCATCGACCAACTCGGCGCCGAGTATCCGCACGGGGCGGGAATCCGTGTCGTCGAGAAGTTCCACGGTCACCCGCCAACCGCTCATCATCCGGTCGACGATCAGTCCCCCGGCGTTGACCGCCAGCTCGGCGGCATCTGTGGCTACGACGTGCATGCGGTAGGTCACGGTGCCACCGCCCTTGTCATTCTTCATCGCAGCACCCTCCCACCGGATCAGCCCGCCACCCCGACATCATTCCGGGATGACCAACTGTAATAGTTACAGTAGGTCCGCGACAAGTACCCGATCGGCTCGCACGCAGCCAGCCGCCGGCAGCCACACCAGCGTGGCATTCGGCGGGTCGGCGCCGATCTGGCGGGTCAGTGCGTGATCTGCCAGTCCGCGGCCTCGCGCTGCTGGTTCCAGAACTCGTCGAAGCGCCCACGCGCGGCGAGCAATTCGTCGATGCTGCCGTCCTCGACGATGCGTCCGCCGTCGAGGAACAGGACCCGGTCGGCGTGCCGGATGCTGGCGAGCCGGTGCGCGACGATCACGCGGGTCCGGGCCCGCTCGTCGGCGGTGAGGGCGTCGACCACCGCGGCCTCGTTCTCGGTGTCCAGCGCACTGGTCGCCTCGTCCACCAGCAGCACCGGTGCCGGTTTGACCAGGGCACGGGCGATGCTGACCCGCTGCCGTTCACCGCCGGACAGTGCCGTGCCGGCCTCACCGACCTTGGCGCCGTCGCCGTCGGGCAACCGCCCGGTCAGCTCGTCGACGCGGGCCAGCCGCGCCGCGGTGGCGAGCTGCTCGGCATCGGCGCCCGGATCGCCGACCAGAATGTTCTCCCGGATCGTCCCGTCGAACAGGTAAGGATGCTGGAACACCACACTGGTTGCCGCCCTGCGGGTTTCGGCATCCATCTCGGCCGTGTCGACGCCGTCGATCAAGACCCGTCCCGCCGTCGGTTGATGCAGCCCGGCGATGAGCGACAGGATCGTGCTCTTACCGGAACCCGACGGACCGACGATCGCCGTGGTGCCGCCGGGCTCCAGGACGAAGCTGACGTCCTGCAACACCGGGGTGGCGCCGTAGCCGAAGGTCACGCCGTCGAATTCGATACGGGGTGCGGTGTTCCCGCTCAGCGTCGCGCTGCCGGACGTCATCACCGGGGCGTCGAGCACGGCCCGGATCCGGCCGAGGGACGCCCGGGTGGTCTCGATCGCCGGAGCCAACTCCGCCAGCGCGGTGAACGGCTCGAGGTACCGGGCGGCGACGACGATCAACGCGATCGCCTCGGGTGCGCCGAGGGTGCCGCGCACGGTCAGCCAGGTGGTCATGCCGGCGAGGATCAGCAGGGCCAGTTGGCTGGCCAGGCTGAACAGCAATTGCCCCGGCACCTGCATCAGCAGCAGTCGCATACTCGCCCCGTGCTGGGCGCTCAGCGCGTCGCCGACCATGCTGCGGGCCGGCTCCACCCGGCGGGCCGCGCGCAGGGCCTGCTGGGTGCGGGCGAACTCGATGATGCGTTCGGTGAACGCCCGGTTCGTCGCGTCGGCCACGGTGTCGGCCTTGCGGCTGAGCCGGCCCGACGCCCACAGCGCACCCAGCAACACCACCACACCGGCCAAGGCGGCCAATCCGAGCGGCACCGAGATGAACAGCAGCGCAAGCGCAATGGCCGCGGGCAGCAGAATCGCCCCGATCAACGGGGTCAGCAGGTTGACCACCATGCCGACCAGTTCAGGCCCGGTGGCTGCGATCGCCTGGCGGGCGTTGGCGGTGTTCGCCCCGTCATCGCCACTCAACCAGTCCATCCGGATGCCGGGCAGCCGGTCGGCGACGTCGTGCTGGGTGTGATCCAGCAGTGCGAAGCCCAGGTTGAATCCGAGCCGCGAGGTCGCGGTGTCGACGATCCAGCCGATGACGGTCGCGGCGGTGAGCCAGCCCAGCCACGGCAAGGCGTCGCGCGGGGCATCGCTGAACAGCGCCGCCAGCAGCGGCACCAGCAGCACGGTGCCGGCCGCGCGGATCACCACCGAGATCAGGGTGAGCACGGCGTACGCGGCGACCCGGCCTCGGCGGTCGGCCGGGATGAGGGCGATCAGGGTGCGGATCATCGGGCCTCTCCTGCGGTGACGGCGTCGCCGGGGCGCAGCGACTGGCCGGTCTGCCAGAGCTGGTGGTAACGCCCGGCGGCGACCAGCAGTTCTTCGTGGGTGCCGGTTTCGGCGATGCGGCCGCCGTCGAGCACGACGATTTGGTCGGCGTGGGTGATGGTGTGCAGCCGGTGGGCGATCACCAGCACGGTGCGATCCTTGGTCAGCCGGTTGAGTGCCTGTTGCACAAGGAATTCCGATTCCGGATCGGCGAAGGCGGTGGCCTCGTCGAGGATCAGTACCGGGGTGTCGGCCAGGATGGCCCTGGCGATGGTGAGGCGTTGCCGTTCGCCGCCCGACAGTGCCGTCGACGCTCCGAGCACCGTCTGATAGCCGTCCGGTAGGCGCATGATGCGGTCGTGGATCTGGGCGTCACGCGCCGCCTGCTCGATGCGGTCCTGGCCGGCCTCGGGATCGGCCAGCGCGATGTTCTCGGCGACGGTCCCGGCCACCAGCTGCGTCTCCTGCAGTACGAAGCCGATCTGGCGGTACAGCTCATCGGCCGACAACGACCGGATGTCCTTGCCGCCCAGCTTGATCGACCCGGAGTCCACGTCGTGGAAGCGCGCCAGCAACGCGGCCAGAGTGGATTTGCCCGAGCCCGAGGGGCCGACCAGCGCGGTCACGGTGCCCGGCCGCAGGGTGAGCGAGACGTCCTGGATCACCGGGACACTCGGCCGGTAGCCGAAGGTGACCCCGTCGAACACGACGGTGCCGGTTTCGCCGGCCGCACCGGTCTCGTCCCGCACGGCCAGGTCGGCCTCGTCGAGGGCGTTCTGGATGCGGCGCGCGGCCAGCATGCCGCCGCGAATGCCACCGAGCCCGTAGCCCACACCCAGCAACCGGACCCCGAACGTGGTGCCCAGCAACAGGAACGGCAGCAGGTCGACCGGATCCATCGACCCACCGATGATCATCGGGGTGCCGACGACGGCGATCAGCCACAGGAAGGTGCCGGGCCGCGTGACCAGGTCCATCGCCGATTTCTTGCCGGTGAAGGGGCGCTGCCAGGCAACCAGGAAGCCGATGTACTCGTCGAGGCGGCGCCGGAAGCTCGACGAGGCGGCGCCGCCGAACACCCGGACGACGGGTTGGCCTTCGAGGTAGGCCCCGGCCTCCCCGCTCATCCGGTCGGCCCAGCGCTGCGCCTGACCGATCTTGGCGCCGGACTGGATGGTCATCACCGACATCAGCACCAGATAGGTGAGCACCGGGATGAACAGGACCAGCGCCAGCCGCCAGTCGACGGTGAACAGGTAGACCAGCACGGCGACCGGGGCGACCACGGCCGCAACGGCATCCGGGATCGCGTGGGTAACCAGGTAGTGCAGCGACAGGGTGTCTTCCTGCACCAGTTGCTTGATCGAGCCCGATCCGCGGGCGGTGAACCAGCCCAGCGGGAGCTTCGACATCTTGGTCAACAGCCGGGTCCGCAGCTCACGGGCGAACTGGGCGTCGAGGCGGTGCAGCCACAGCGTCAGCCCGGCACCCAACAGGGCGCCGAGGCCCAGCAGCCAGACGGCGGTCAGTCCCAGTGTCCACAACCGGGATTCCTCGGCACCGGCCAACAGCAGTCGGGAGAGTTCGACCAACAACACGAACGGGGCGAGCTGGATCAGGGTGATGATCGCCTGCAACACGCCCGACACGATCAGCGGGGTTTTCAGCGGGGCCAGCAACCGGCCCGCCCCCTGGGCGCGCCACGTACCGCGTGCCGGGGAACCGGCGGGTGCGGCAACAGGTTCGGCGACATCGGGTTTCGCGGTCTCGGCCGCGGCCTCGGGCTTGGCGTCCTTGTCTTCGGTGCGGTCGGTCCCCATCGCCCGGCCCTCGGTCCAGTAGGCCTGGGCATGCAATTCGGATTTGGGGAACCCGAACTCGTCACGCAGCCGGGTGCGCAGGTGCTTGAGCGATCCGGCCTCCGGCGTCACCCAGCAGTACCAGTCCGACCAGTCCCTGGCCTCGATCGCGCCGGCCAGGGATGTCGTGTCCCGGCGTTCGACCCAGTGCACCTGCCGCCGTGGATGTTCGGCGATCGGGATGAGCAGGTCGTCCTCGTCGTGTTGCTCGAGATAGACCTCGATCGGGATGTCGTGCGGCAGGGCGCCGATGATCCCGTTGATGGCGGGGACGGCCGCGGCGTCGCCGATCAGCAGGTAGCCGGCGGGCAGATCGTCCGGCACGGTGAAACCGGTCGAGCCCAGCGCCATCACCGGGATGGTGTCGCCCGGCTTGGCCGCCCTGGCCCACTTCGACGCCGGGCCCGATGGTTCGTGCAGCACCACATCGACGGCGAAATGACCGGTGTCGGGGTCCATTTCGGACATGGTGTAGCCCCGCTGATACTCGGTCTTCGAGCCGTCGGGGTCCGGAACCCAGAATCGCAGGTACGACGTCGGCTCGGCTATCGCGTCCTCGAATACCGTCGGCGACACCAGGCGCAGGCGCAGCATGTTCGGTGTCAGGTACGTGGTCTCGACCACGGTGGCCTGGTGATCGCGCGCGCCGAAGCCGCGCATCATCACTCCCTGAAATCCGCGTGCCATCAGCGGTCCTCTCCCATGGCGGTCAGATCCGCCACGATGTCCGTAATCGGCCTGCCGGGTACCACGGACGTCAGCAGTCCCCGGATCAGCGCTGTCATCAGAAGTTCCAGATACTGCGGGCTGCTCAACCGCATGCCCGCGTTGTGCACCGGGCCCAGCGCGGCGTCGCCCGCCAGCCGTTCCGCCGCGGCGTCGCGTTCCAGGACGAATCCGTCGTCACCGCCGCTGGCCTCGGCTTTGAGTTCGTGCTGGGCGGCCAGCCCGATCGCCATCACCGCCACCGAACTGCTCACCAGCGCCGCCGCCTCGGCCTGATAACCGCGCCGGCCCAGCGCGGCGATCTCGTCGGCCAGCAGCCGGGTACCGGCCTCGCCGCGCGGGAACAGGACCTGCATGTAGGTGGCCAGACCGGGATGGCCGAGGACATACCGATGCAGGTTCATGCCGAAGGCCACCAGATGTTCTTCGGCCGACCGGGCCGGATCATCGCTCAGCTCAAGCCCGGCCAGCAGACTCTCCCCGACCAGGCGTTCGAGTTCCCAGCGGCCGCTGATGTGGCGGTACAGGGCCGTGGCCGACACCCCGAGCCGGGCAGCCACGGCATTGATGCTCAGGTTGCGCATGCCGAGCTCGCGACCGGCATCGACGATGTCGGCGACCGCGATGAGCGGCGGGCGTCCACCTACTCGCGCGGGGACACCGGGTGCGGCCACGACTACCTCCACAGGAAAGTTACCCCCACAAACTAAGGGTCACCTTAGTGCTCGTCAACCGGTACCTAGATAACAGAGCAATTGCTCTGTTATGGTGACGACGTGCCACGCCCCCGTGTCTACGACCCGGACGCCGTCCTCGACGCCGCCGAATCCCTGGCCGTGCACTCGGGGCCGGCGGCGGTGACGATCCGGGCCATCAGCGAGGCGGTCGGCCTGTCCAACGGCGCGTTGTATCACTCCTTCGGATCCCGGGCCGGCCTGCTCGGCCAGGTCTGGCTGCGCGCCGGGCGCCGGTTCCTGGCCTTGCAGCGCGAACTCGTCGACGCCGCCGAGAAGGGCGATGACGCGATCGCTGCGGCCGCCTACGCGCCGGTGGTCTTCGCCGAACGCCACCCGGCCTCGGCCCGCCTGCTCCTGCAGATCCGCCGTGACCAGGTGCTCGGCTCCGACTTACCCGACGAGCTCGCCGTGCACATCCGCGACCTGGAGAAGCGACTGGTGGACTTGATGATCGAGCTTGCGACGGCCACGTGGGACCGGCGCGACCGCGCCGCCGTGGACACCGTGACGACGTGCATCGTGGATCTGCCCACGGCCATCCTGTTACACCGCAACCGACTCGCCGACCGGACTGCCCGCCGGCATCTCAACGCCGCCGTGGCGGCGGTGCTGGCGGTGGGACCTGCGCCGAAAGCTGCCCCGAAAATCCCTCAGAAGGAAGGAATCTCATGACCGCGACCCTGGATTACGACGGTGACATCGCCGTCCTCGATCTCGGCGACGACGAGAACCGGTTCACCCCCGAGTTTCTCGATGAGGTGCACGCGCACCTCGACACCATCCTGGCCAAGGGCGCACACGGCCTGGTGACGACGGCCGACAGCAAGTTCTACTCCAACGGGCTCGACCTGGATTGGCTTGGCACCCACAGTGATCAGGGCCCCTGGTACGTCAGCCGGGTCCAGGGACTGTTGGCGCGGATGCTGACTTTGCCGATCCCGACGGCGGCCGCCGTGGTCGGCCACGCCTTCGGTGCCGGCGCCATGCTCGCCATCGCACACGATTTCCGGGTGATGCGCGACGACCGCGGTTTCTTCTGTTTCCCCGAGGTCGACATCCGGATCCCGTTCACCCCCGGGATGGCCGCGCTGATCCAGGCCAAGCTCACGCCGCAGGCGGCCGTCGCGTCGATGACCACCGGACGCCGGTTCGGCGGCGTCGACGCGCATGCGCACGGATTGGTCGACGCCACCGCACCCGAGGGTTCGGTGACCACGGCGGCCACCGCATTGCTGCGGCCGTTGGGCGGCAAGGACTCCGGCACCCTGGGCGCGATCAAGCAGGTGATGTTCGGCCCGGCGGCCCAGGCGCTGACTGCCACCCAACCGGAGGCCGCAAGCTAGACCGGGATGGTGGTGCCCGTCTCGCGCTCCGCGAATTCGACCACGCCCGCGGCAAGCTCGTAATCGCAGGCCACCGCGGAACGTCCGATCAACACGGGTCCACCGCGCAGGCCGAACCGGCCCTCGACCCCCACGTAACTCCCGGGCGGGATCGGTTCGCTCAGGCAGTACAGCGTCGGCGCGGCCCCGGCGTCGATGTCGTTGGCGAACACATCGGCCACCGCCCTGACCCCGCGCTGTACCGCGGACATCAACGGTTTGTCGGAGACGTTCGGCAGGTTGGACGCCACCCAGCCCGGATGTGTGAGTTGGGTGACCACCGGCGATTTCGCGGCGCGCAGCCTGCGGTCGAGTTCCAGGCCCCACAGCATCACCGCGAGCTTCGACCGGCCGTAGGCACCCATCACCGTCCACTTGTGGTGGCGCAGGTGCATGTCGTCCAGCCGCAGCGCGGCCGACTTGTGTGCCTCCGAGCCGACGTTGACGATCTGCTTCCGGACCCGGCCGAACAGCAGGTTCGTCAGCGCGAACGGACCGAGCAGGTTTGTGCCGATGGTCATTTCGAAACCGTCGACGGTCTCGGTGCGGTGCTGGCTGAGCGCGCCGGCGTTGTTGATCAGCACATCGACATCACCGTCGAGGTGTTCGGCGAACGCCCGCACCGACGACAGGTCGGCGAGGTCCAGCTCGATCACCTCGGTGGAGCCGCCGATCTCGGCTGCACGTTGTTCGCCCAGCGCGGTGTTGCGCACCGCGAAGATCACGTGGGCACCGGCGCGCGCGAGCGCTCTGGCCGTGCCGAGGCCGACGCCGTTCGTCGCCCCGGTGACGATGAAGCGTTTACCGGTGAGATCGCCGAGTCGACCGGGCGTCCACTCTGTGGTCATGCCGGCCCGGTCATCCCGGCGTTCTCAGGCCGGGGTGTCAGTTGCCCCAACCGCGCTGGCCATCCCAGCCACCGCAGATGCCGTTGATGCAGCCATGGCCCCAGCCGCCCTGGACCGGATTCCAGCCACCACACCCGTTCCAGCCCGGGCCGCTGTCGCAGCCACCGCCGCCGCCGGCGTCACCGCTGCCACTGGGCTGAGCACTGATGGTCGGAGTGGGCGCGTCTGCCATGAGTGCGGCGGTCGGACCCGCTGCAATCGCCACTGCGGCTCCCGCTACGAACACTGACCCCATGAGTTTTCGTATGGTTAGCATGACTCCATACTCCTCCGCTGTGAGCCTCCTGCCAAGTGATGTGATCAAGCCCGCGTGTAGCGCAGCATCGTCACACCAGCCCCAGCAGACGCATCGGGATAGTCACAGAACACGGGTCTCACGCGCATCCCGACGCTGAGTTTCTCGGGGGCGACATCGACCATCTCGGTGGAGAAGCGCGGTCCCTCATCCCATTCCACGATCGCGAGCATTTGCGGAACCGCGTCGGCGAAGTGCGGGCCCACCGGGCGCCGCGCCACGGTGAACGAATACAGCGTGCCCATCCCCGAAATCTCCCGCCATTCGAGGTCATCGGCGAGCGTGCGTGGTGCCAGTACCCGCGGATAGAACACGTAGGCCTGCGTCGACGGCGAGTACTGGACGACGATGCGATGTTCCGACAAGGCATCCCAGAACGGCGTACTGGTAGGGGTTTTCACCGGCATCGGCCGGGCGAATCCGGTCATCGGTCTCACTCGCCTTCCAGGATCAGCGTGGTTTGCTCGGACAGGATGCCGCCGTTGCCGGAGACGAAGGCACGGTGGCAGTCGGTGACCTGAGCGGCGCCGGCCCGGCCCATGATCTGGCGGGTCGCATCGCACACGTGGTGCATGCCGCCGGCCAAACCGGCCTGACCGAAACCGAGTTGGCCGCCGGCGGTGTTGAGCGGGAAATCACCGCGGAACGTCAGATCGTGATCGGACACGAAGGCCATGCCCTTGCCCTTCTCGCAGAACCCGGCATCCTCCAGGCTGAGCAGCACCGTGATGGTGTAGCAGTCGTAGATCGACACCATGTCCATCTGATCGCGGGTCAGCCCGGTCATCCCGAACGCGGTGTCGGCCGCCTTGCGAATCGGCGTGTCCAGCAGATCCTCCGCATAGGTCGGGGTCTTGAACGGCACGTGTTCGCCAAAACCCTTGATCCACACCGGTCGGTTGCGGGCCCGCGCGGCAACCTCGGCGCTCGCCACGACAACGGCCGCCCCGCCGACACACGGCATCACGATCTCCAGCATGTGCAGCGGATCGGCGATCACCGGGCTGGCCAGGACGTCCTCGACGCTCAGCGGCGTGTCTTTCCAGATGGCGCCGTCGGTGTGGTTCGCGTTGAACCGCTGGTCCACCACGATCTTTGCCATCGCCCGCTCGTCGTAGCCGTACTCGTATGCATAGCGCTGCGCGACCTGACCGTACGGGCCGTTCTGGCCGAGGTTGCCGTACGGAATCTCGAACTCGGCCTGCGGTGAACCGAATTGGTTGCTGGACGAGCCGAAGAACACCGCGTCGGTCAACACCTTCGGTTTCAGCTCCGAGCTCGGGGTGATGTAGCGCGCGGGCAGGGCGCACAGCACGACATCGCACAAGCCGAGCTCGATCGCGGCCGCCGCCCGCCACACCATGCCCGCGGCGCTCGCTCCGCCGAGATCGACCAGCTCGGCGAAGTTCGCTCGTACGCCCAGGTATTCGGCCACGGTGGACGGGACGAAGATCTCCGACTCACCCAGGTGCGACGTGACGATGCCGTCGACCTGCTCGGCCGACAACCCGGCGTCGGCCAGGGCGGCTGCCGCCAGGAGCGCCCACTGCTCCAGGGTGAACGGGGCCGGAGATGCTTTGCTCAACCTCTCCGGCGGCAGTTCGACATAGCCGACGATGGCCGCGTCACCCTGCAATCCCCTACGGGTTCCCATTGGCGTACCTCACTTTCGGGGCAATCCCAGGATCAGCTGGGCGATGATGTTGAGCTGGATCTCGGTGGTGCCGCCACCGATGAGTTCGGCGGGAAGGTCGAGATAGGGCGCCACCACGGCCGGTTGGCTGTCCTGTTCGAGCGCGAGCGGGCCGGTGAGTCCCAGCGTCAATTCGGCCGCCCGGCGCAGCATCACGTTGGTGGCCACCTTCGCGATGCTCGACGTCGGTCCCGGCGGCTGCCCGTCCAACAGGCGCAACGTCTCCTGCACCCCCAACGCCTTGAGCGCATTGGTGTACGCGTCGATCTCGCCGATGGCGTGCCGCAGCGGATCCGGATCGGGGCTGACAGCGGCGAGTTCACGCAGCGCGCCCATCCGGTCGATGTTGACGTACCCGCTGATCGCCACCCGCTCGTGCGCCATGGTGCTGATCGCCAGCTGCCAGCCCGACGCCGGGTCGCCGAGCAGCATCTCGTCGGGGACGAAGACGTCGGTGAGGAACACCTCGTTGAACTCGGCCCGCCCGCTCGACTGGGTGATCTGCCGGAATTCGACTCCCGGCGAGCGCATGTCGAGGATGAAGTAGCCGATACCGCGATGCTTGGGGGCATCGGGATCGGTCCGGGCGAGCAACGCGCCGAAATCGGCCCGGTGCGCCAGCGAGGTCCAGATCTTGTGTCCGTTGATGCGCCACCCACCCTCGACCCGCACGGCCCGGGTGCTCAGGGAGGCCAGGTCGGAGCCGGCGCCCGGCTCGCTGAACAGCTGGCACCAGGACAGGTCGCCGCGCAGTGTGCCGGGCACGAAACGTTGTTGCAGTTCCGGCGATCCGGCCGCGATGAGGCTGGGCAGGATCCATTCGGCGATGCCGACGGACGGCCGCACCAGTCCGGCGCGCTTGCCGAACTCCTCATCGACGATGAGCTGCTGGCGCACGGTGGCGTCGCAACCCCACGGCGCGGGCCAGTGCGGGGCGATCAGCCCGGCTTCGGCGAGTAGCTCGCGGCGCGGCCCGACAGCGAACTCGGGGTAGTCACCCTGGCGTCCGAAACTCTTGTCCGACAGTGTGAGTGCACGGTCGAGTACGTCGGCCACCCGGACGCGGAACTCCGCATCGGAGTCGCCGAGGTTCACCGTCACCTCACGGGTCGCCGAGAGTTCACCGAGCAGCCGGGTCCACCGCGACACCGGGCCGATCGAGGCGGCCAGGCTGGTGGCCCGGCGCCAGTACAGGTGGAGATCGTGTTCCCAGGTGAATCCGATCGCGCCGAGCATGGTGAGTGTCTCGAGCACCAGCCCGGGCACCGGCATGACCGCCATCACGGCGGCCGAGCAGGCGGTGAGCCGGTGCTGATCACGGTCTGCCGATCCGCTGAGCGCCCGCACCGCGTCCCAGGCCGCCGCGGTTGCCAGTGCGCTGTTGACCAGAAGCATTGCGGCCTTGTGCTGTAACGCCTGAAAGGTACCGATCGGCTTGCCGAACTGTTCGCGGGTGCGCAGATGCCCGGTGACGGTGTCGACACACCACTGGGTGATACCGGCCGCGGCCGAGGCGGTGAATGCGACGGTCAGGCCTGCCACCCGGTCGGCATCCAGCCCGGTCAGGACGGTCGCGCCGGATACCGGGTGATCGTGCAGGCGCAGGTTGCCCAGATCGGTGGTCAGGTCGGTACCGCGCCGCGATTCAACCTGCCCCGCAGCCGGTTCCAGCACGGCCCAGACCGTCGCCCCGGTGTCGTCGGGAAACGGGACCACGACGCGCTGTGCGGAACAGATTCCCAGGCACAGGCCCGACGAACCGGTCAGACGCCAGCCGTCACCTTCGCGCCGGGCCTGAAAGTCGGCCTGTCCGTCGGGCACCACGACGGCGGTGGCGCCGGTCGCGATCTCCTTGAGCAACGTCACGGCCGCCGGACTCTCCGCCGCGCAGGCCACCGAGGCACCGGCAATCGCCGTCGTGAGCAATGGTCCCGGCAGCAGTGCCGATCCCGCGGACTCCAGCACGCAGGCCATGTCTTCCAGCCCGCCACCCTGGCCACCTAGCGCTTCCGGCAGGTGGACGGCGTGAAAGCCGTTGTCCACCAGGGTGCCCCACCAGGACGGCAACCTTCCTGCGGCCAGGTCATCCAGGCCGGCGCGGGTTTCCTCGATCGCTGCGTGCCGGGCCGCGAAGCGCGCGACGGCCTCGCTCAGTTGCCGTTGCTCGGGGGTCAGGGCGATGGATACGTGGCTCATGGTCATGCGCCCCGCTTCCTTGCCGCGAAGAATCGCGCACCCTCGGCGATCGACTCGGTCACCGGCCTCGGCTGCCAGCCGAGCTCACGGGCCGCCTTGCCGTGATCCATCGGCGACATCACGTGCATCAGACGCACGGTCAGCGGGCTGAGCTGGTTCTCCTTCTTGCACAGCCGGGCCAGCGGATCGACCACTGCACCGGCGGCCGCCAGCAGCCGGATCGGCACCCCGCGCCGGGGTGGCTCGACACCGACAGCGGCGCAGGCGGTCTGGTAGATCTCCTGAGCCGTCATGAATCGTTCGGACACGATGTAGCGCTCACCGGCCCGGCCGCGTTCGCCGGCGAGCACCAGCGCCTCCGCGGCATCGGCGATGCCGACGGTCTCGGCCGCCGCGCCCTTCACATAGAACGGCAGCTTGCCCCGTACCGCCGCGGCGACCAGGCCGCCATGTGGCGTCGGCAGCCAGTCACCGGGGCCGTAGGTGTTGGACACGCACATCGCCACCGCGGGCAGTTGGTGCTCCCGGGCGTACCGGAGCACCATCTGCTCGGCGAGCACCCTGGTGTGTACGTAGTCGCCGCCCACGTCCAACCAGTTGTGCGGCAGTTCCTCGGTGGCGCAGCCCGATTCAGCCACGCCGATGGTGGCGATCGAGCTGGTGAAGACGAACTTGCTCAGCCCGGCCTCGACCGCCACATCCAATACCTGTTGCAGCCCTTCAATATTGGTGTTCCACAGCGGGGTCGGGTCGTGGAGCCAGGCGCGGGCGTCGACGACGCAGTAGTACACCACGTCGCAGTCGTCCATCGCGGAGCGCACCGAATCGGGATCGAAGATGTCGCCGTATACGCGTTCCACGTCGAGATCGTCGATGCCGCGCGTGGAGCTGGTGCTGCGGATGAGCACCCGAACGTCCTCGCCGCGTTCGACCAGCCGCCTGGCGACATGCGAACCGAGGAAACCGCTGGCCCCGATGACCAGTTTCTTTGTTGCCATGCGCCCTTGCGTTCGTCGTTCATCCGGATTCACGAGACGCTACGTCTCGTCTTGTGGGAGACTACGGCGGGTAGCTTTCCATGTAAAGATCCCGGAACCACACCGACGAGGACATGCCGATGACCCCCTCCACCGACGAGGTTGCGCCCCCGCGGCGGCGCAGCGAGAAGTCGCGGGTGGCCATCATCGAGGCCACCCGCGCGCTACTGCTGGAACGCGGATTCGACGGGTTGAGCATCGAAGCCGTCGCCGCACGCGCGGGCGTCGGCAAACAGACCATCTACCGCTGGTGGCCGAGCCGGCCGGCACTGGTGGCCGACGTGCTGTTGGCGGACGCCGACAAGATCCTGGCCACCATGCCGCACACCGACGACCTGACCGCCGACCTGGTCTCCTGGGCCGGCACGCTGGCCTCGGCCCTGACCACAAAGCGGGGCAATGCCATGCTGCGCACCCTGACCGCTGCCTCACTGGAACACGAGGACACCGCGGCACGGCTGCGCGCCGGTTTCAGCCGGCCGCTGATCGACTCCGTACGCACCCGGCTGCTGGCCGAACAGATCGACGCCGACGTCGCCCTGGCCGCCGCCGACGCCCTGCTCGGCGGCGTGGTCTATCCGATCCTGTCCGAGGGGCAGAACTACACCCGGCGACGCGCCGAAATCACGGCCCGCACCATCGTCGCGAGCATCCGCACGCCGGCCGACTGAGTCGGCCCGGTCAGGCCCCGGGCACCGCTCCTGGCGCGCGGACCACCATCGGCACGGCGGGGAAGTACGTCGCCATCTCCGAGCGGCACTTGCGCAGTGCGGCGGTGCCATACCCGCGCTTCCGGAACTCGGGAAGAATCCAGATCCGGACGTTGACCTCGCCGCCGGTCAGCTCGCCGAACACCATGCCGACCTTCTGCTCACCCTCGAGCGCCACGAACCAGGCCGCCTCTTCGGCGTCGACCCGGGCTTGCGCCGCGCGGATCTCATCGTCCACTCCGGCCGCGGGAGCACCCGTCCCGTCGCCGGAGGCACCCACATCGGCGGTCCGGGCGGCGAAGACGTCGCGGTCGGCATCGGCATCGAACGCCCGCAATTCCAGCGACTCACCCGATGCGGCCGGTCGCTCGGACACGGTGAAGCTGAGCTGGGTGTTCAGATCATCGAGTTCGGCGGCAATCGCCCGCCGAGAATCCTTGGTGATCTGCGCAAAGGACAGCCCCACCACGGCTTCCGCGGCGGCGTGCGAGGTCCGGAGCAGGCCGGCGACCGCGTCGACGGCCGCCGGACGATCGTCGGCATCCACAATCACGTCGAGCACTTCGTGGCGCCGGTTCAGGGCGTTGAGCAGAGCGTCGGCAATTTCGCGCCGGGCCGCGGCCTTGTCGTGATCGGTCATACCCGCGAGCGTAGATCAGCAACCTGTACGGCGTGCGAAATCATTCCAGCAACCCCTGCGCCAGGTAGTCCCCCGGCGTGCGCACCCCACCGGGCACCACGAACACCGCCGACCCGATCGCGGTGGTCCACTGGTTCAGGGCGTCGAACTCGGCGAGACGCCGCTGCACCGGCAGGAACTGCTCGTCGATGTCGCGTTGGAAGGTGGCGAAGATCAACCCCGTGTTCGACGTCTGCCCCGGCTCGGCCGGATCGTCGTAGTTGTAGGGCCGACGCAGGAACCGTTCCCTGGTGCCGCGATGGTGCGCCAGCGCGACATGGGAGTTCTCCGGGATGACCGGAATTCCGTTGCGCGCCAGGTCGAAATCCGGCTCGTCGGTCTCGCGGGCGCCGGTCAGCGGGGCCCCGGTGTCCAGCCGGCGGCCGACGGTGAACTCCTTGCTCTGGCGGTCGAGCTCATCCCAGGTGTCCAGGTTCATCTCGATGCGCCGGATGACCATCAACGTGCCCCCGATCAGACCCGGATGCACCTGCCCCGACATCCAGACCAGGTCATCGAAGTCGGCCGCGGCGAGATTCGCGGTGCCGTCGACCTGTCCCATCAGGTTGCGCATGGTGGTGCCGTCGGCGTCGGCCCCGCGGGCGTTGCGGAACCCGGCCTGCCGCCAGCGCGGCACGGCCATCGATCGGACGTTCTTGGTCAGCACCCGGTTGGCGTGGGCCACGGTGACCGGATCGTCGGCGCAGATCTGCAACAGCAGGTCACCTCCGGACCACCGGTCCTCCAACCGGTCCACCTCGAAGGCGGGCAGGTCCCGGGCCGAGGGCGGCCGGGATCCGGCCGGGCCGATCCGGTCGAGCAGGCCGATCCCCAGACCGACCGTGATGGTCAATCTGGCTGGGCGAGTGGCGAGTTCGGGTTCCGTGTCGGCCAGCGCGGGCGCGCCGCGGGTCAGCCGGGCCGCGTCGGCCGTCCACAACCGCAGGATCGCCGCGACCGTTTCCCGCTCGGTTCGCCGCGTATCGGCCTTCACGTCGAACGCCACGAACAGGCCGTGCGCCTGCGGCGCGGTGGCGATGCCGCCCTGATGTGGTCCGTAGAACGGTTCCATGTCGACACCGAAACCCTGTTGAACGGTAGCCGATTGGGCCGCGGCGGATTCGGCGAGCACGGCGCCTGCGGCCAGCGCGGCGGCGCCCCCGGTGAGGAGACGCCGCCGGTTGACCGACAGGCGGGACGGGTCAGCCATGTCCGTGGGGGGACGGCGACTGGTAGTTCTCGTTGCCACCGGCGAAATCGCGTACCTGGGCGGTGACGGGAAGTGACGATCCGTCTTCGAACACCACCGTGACGGGCACGTCCGCGCCGGGCTGCAGTGGTGCGGTCAGGTCCATCAGCATCAGGTGATCGCCACCGGGAGCCAGCTCATGCGTGCCGCCGGCCGGGACGGTGAAGCCATCGTCCTTGGGCCGCATGGTTTTCGACCCACTGCCGTCGCTGACCACCTCGTGCAGTTCGACCGTGCCCGCCGCCGGCGACGTCGCCGAGACGATCCGCGCGTCATGGTGCCCGGTGTTGGTCACCGTGCCGAACACCGCGGTCATCCCCCCGTCCGCGGCGCCGGCCCACTGCTCACTCACCTGGACGGTCTCGGCCATCTTCTCGTCGTGATGACTGTCGTTGCAGGCGGCCAGCCCTACCGCCAAGGTCAATGCCGTCGCCGTCAGAACCGCTGCAACCCTAGACATTTGTCCTTGCCTTCCACCACGCAACTGCGACATCGATCAGCAGGAAGGCCAACAGGCTCAACCCGAACAACGGCAGGCACCAACCGATCACGGCCGCCACCACCACGACCGCCGCGATACCCCACGGCGGCAACTGACGCAGTGCTCCGCGCAGTGGCGGACGTCCCACCGCCCAGTCCGAACCCCGCGTCGGTCGGCGCTGCCACCACATCCGGTAGCCGCGCACGATCACGGTGATCAACCCGATCATGGTCAGCGCCAACACGATCTGATTGGCGACGCCGAACAGCACGCCCATATGAGCGTCGATGGTCCAGTCGGTGAGCTTGGCCAGTAGCGGCCAATCCGCGAAATTCACCCGATCGGTCACCATGCCGGTGGCGGGGTCGACCGCGATCTCGTCGGCACGGGACGGCCAATCACGTTTCCGCTCGGCGACTGTCCACGCCTGACCAGCTTCAGCGGGCGGCGACATCCACATCGGGCCGCGTAGCCCGGCCTGCTCAGCCGTCCGGAACACGGTGTCGGCGCCGCTCAGATCGGTCGAGCCACCGTGCTGGCCGTGATGCGACGCGGCAGGCGCGCTGCCGCCGGAGAGCGCTGTGTCGACGCTGGGCGCTGTGGTGTTCAGCCGCTCCTGGATACCGTTGACCGTCTCCCCGCCATAACGCGACCAGGTGATACCCGACACCGACAACGCGAGCAGGATCGCCACGATCCACACGCCGACCGCGCCGTGCCAGGACAGCGTGCGGCGTCGGCCCGTGGCCGATCGGTCGGGCACGACCAGGTTCCGCATCGCGCGGTTCTCCCGGCGTCGCATGACCCACAGTGCGAGCCCGGCCAGCGCGATCACCCACATCCAGCTGGCCGCCAGCTCGCTGTAATTGCGGCCGAACGCCCCGAGGTGCAGGTTGCGGTGCAGCTCGTCGAACCAGGCCCGCACCGGCATCCACTGCCCGTAGGTGGTCAGGGCGCCCCGCACCTCACCGGTGTAGGAATCCACGAACACCGTCCTCGAATAGTCCGGCGGGACATCCTTGAGCGCCGGGTCCACGATCAACCGGATCTGGGTGGTCTCGTCGGGTTCCACGGGAGGCCGGATGCTCTCCACCGTGCCCTCGGGGTGAGCGTGGCGGGCCGCGGCGATCTGGTCGGCCAGCGGCATCCGCTGGGAACCGACCTGCTCGACGGTCAGCTCGTGGCGGTGGACAAACGTGTCGACCTGCGGGATCAGCGCGTAGAGCAGACCGGTGACGGCCGCGATCAGGATGAACGGGCCCACGAATACCCCGGCGTAGAAGTGCAGCCGGACCAGCAGCGGGCGGATGGAATGGGGTTTGACGGGCGGAGGGGATTCCTCGCGCACTTGATCGTCGGGGGTGATGGTCATGGAAATGCCTTCGAATGAGAAAACGTACGAACTTGGGGGTGCGCGCTCGGGCGCGCCCAGGGGTTCCGCAAAAGGGAAACGGCCCGTCGCTCGCGACGGGTCAGATGAAGGTGTGGGCGTCAGCTGCCCATGCCGGACACCGCCGGCGGCGCCCGCATTCCCAGACCGGCGCGCAGTAGAACAGGCCGCGCCACAACCACATTCGAAGGCCACCAGAGCTTGAAGACCGCCGGGCGGAGCCGGGCGGCGGCAAAGATTCGGAGCCAGGACAGCACCGACGCGCAGACCACGTACAGGTATTCGGCCATGCCGATCACCAACCCGAGGCCGACGGCGGCGGCAAGGTGCAAGCCTGCCATCGGCGCGCTGAGCAGTGACACCGCGTGATGTTGGTGCCCGCCGGACACGGCCAGCGCCACGTGCCCGAGGAGTTGCCCCGCGCCGAGTCCCGCGATCAGCAGGCCGGTCTTGACGGCCCTGGTCTGCGGGTTGATTCCGCCCACGGCCGCGCCGAGCGCCGCGCATAACAGCAGCAGGACGATCAGCGGGCTACTCGTCGGCGCCATGCCCCCGGCCGCGGTGTGAGCCACTGTGGCCGTGAGTGCCGAGCACGCACCGACCAGACCTCCGCGCAGGTGCGCGGCATGCTTGACGGACGTGCTCACCTGCGGAACCTTACCGTGCGGCCTGAGCTGGGCTTCGGGCCCGAGATTTCACGCCGAGCAAAAATCAGCCTTGACTTATATAAGTAAGCGCTTCTACTCTGGACCATGTGCACGCCTTCGACATCCTCGGAGATCCGGTGCGCAGGCGGATCCTGGAACTCATCCAGACCGATGAGCTGTCGTCCGGCGCCATCACCGAGGTGATCCGCGCCGAGTTCGCGATCAGCCAGCCTGCGGTCTCGCAGCATCTCAAGGTGTTGCGCGACAACGGTTTCGCCAGCGTGCGAGCGGAAGGCACCCGTCGGCTGTACAGCGTCGACACCGCACCGTTGCGCGAGGTGGACCGATGGCTGGAAGGGTTCCGGCGCAATTGGACACCGCATCTCGATGCACTTGCCACCGAGATCGCACGCGGCAAACGGGAACGAAGAAGAACCAACGAGGAGGCCACCCCATGATCGACGTCCAGCACCAGCTCAACGCCGTGCGCCGCAGCGTCGGCAGCAAGACCTTCCAGGCCCGCGAGGCCCGCGTCGTCACCGTCAGCCAGACCTACGACACCGATGCCGCCGACCTGTGGGACGCCTGCACCAGCATCGAGCGGATCCCCCGCTGGTTTCTCCCCATCTCCGGCGACCTGCAACTGGGCGGACGTTTCCAACTCGAAGGCAACGCCTCGGGTGAGGTGCTCAGCTGCGACCCACCCCGCTCGTTCACCACCACCTGGGAGGCCATGGGAGCCACGAGCTGGGTCGAGGTCACCATCACGGCCGAATCCGAGAACACCGCCACCTTCACGCTCGACCACATCATGCACGCCGACGACCACGACGAGTTCTGGCTGCAGTTCGGGCCCGGAGCGGTCGGAGTCGGCTGGGACTCCGCACTTCTGGGGCTCGCCTCGTACTTCAGCGCCGGCGACGGCATCACCCCGGAGGAAGGTGCGGCCTGGGCGGCCAGCCCCGAGGGCCACAGCTTCATGAGGTCCGCGAGCGAACTCTGGTACCAGGCCGACCTGGCGAACGGCGAGGATCCGGCCCAGGCCCGCGCCGCCGCGGATCGCACCAGCGAGGCCTATACCGCGAGCTGACCTGGTCCGACACGGCGCCATGCGGCCCCATCGCGCCACCGCCGTACCCTGTCGATGTGCCCGACCTCCACCCGAACCTGACCGTGCTGGCTCCCCTGCTCGGCACGTGGTCCGGTCCCGGAGCCGGTGAGTACCCGACGATCGAGTCGTTCGAATACCTGGAGGAGATCACCTTCGGACACGTCGGCAAGCCCTTCCTCACCTACAGCCAACGCACCAGGGCGCGCGATGACGGCAGGCCGCTGCACGCCGAGACCGGTTACCTGCGCGTCCCCGAGCCCGGCCGGCTCGAATGGGTGCTGGCGCATCCGACCGGCATCACCGAGATTCAGGAAGGCACCGTCCGCGTCGTCGACGGACGCATCGACATGAACCTGGCCGCGACCACCATCGGCCTCACGGCGTCGGCCAAAAATGTTGCGGCCCTGTCTCGTTCCGTTCACGTCGACGGTGACCAACTCACCTACGACCTGCAGATGGGCGCCGTCGGGCAACCGCTGCAACACCACCTCTCCGCCACGCTTACCAGGAAGAGCGAATGAGCCAACCAGCGCCGACCGGCAAGATCGCCCTGCCCTCCGACCTGGACGCGGTCACCGACGTCGGCGATGAGGACCACTCCGAGATCGATCCGAGAGCCATCGAACGGATCTGGGAGTCGGTGCGGTACTGGTACGGGTCCGGGATGCACCCGGCCATCCAGGTGTGCTTGCGGCGCAACGGGAAAACCGTCCTGAACCGGGCGATCGGCCACGGCTGGGGCAACGGTCCCGGCGACGCCCCGGACGCCGAGAAGATTCCCGTCACCACCCAGACGCCGTTCTGCGTCTACTCGGCCGCCAAGGCGATCAGCACGACCGTCGTCCACATGCTCGTCGAGCAGGGGCACTTCTCCCTCGACGACCGGGTCTGCGACTACCTGCCCAACTACACCAGCCACGGCAAGGACCGGACCACCATCCGTCATGTGATCACCCACAGTGCCGGCGTCCCGATCCACACCGGGCCGCGTCCCGACGTCACCCGCGTGGACGACAGCGAGTACACCCGCGAACAGCTGGCCCTGCTCAAACCGGTCTACCGCCCCGGCCTGGTGCACATCTATCACGGCCTGACCTGGGGCCCGCTGGTCCGCGAGATCGTCTCGGCCGCCACCGGCCGGAACATCCGCGACATCCTGGCCACCGAGATCCTCGAGCCGCTGGGATTCCGGTGGACCAACTACGGCGTCAGACCCGACGAGGTTCCACTGGTGGCGCCCAGCCACGTCACCGGAAAGCCACTGCCCGCGCCGATCGCCGCGGCGTTCCGGGCCGCGGTGGGCGGCACCCTCGACCGCATCATCCCGTTGAGCAACACTCCCCTGTTTCTCACCAGCGTGATCCCGTCGTCCACGACCGTCTCGAACGCCGACGAGCTGTCCCGTTTCGCTGAGATCCTGCGTCGCGGAGGCGAACTCGACGGGGTCCGGATCATGAAGCCGGAGACGCTGCAGGCCGCGACGACGCCCTGCCGGCGGATGCGGCCCGACGTGGCGACCGGGCTCAAGCCCATGCGCTGGGGCACCGGCTACATGCTCGGCGGAAAACGGTTCGGGCCGTTCGGCCGCAACACTCCGTCGGCGTTCGGGCACACCGGCCTCGTCGACATCGCGGTGTGGGCCGATCCGCAGCGCAGTCTGTCCGCCGCGATCGTCAGCAGCGGTAAGCCCGGCGCGCACCGGGAGGCCAACCGCTATCCGGCCGTGCTGGACCGGATCGCGGCCGAGATTCCGGTGGGCTGAAACTCGTCAGGTCAGCGCAGCTTCTCCCCGTACACCCGCTCGACCGCCAGCGTCATCAGGACGCGGCGATCGGCGACCATCACCGACCGGTACTCGTCCCAGTCGGGATGCTCCCCCGCGGCGCGGCGGTAGTAGTCCACCAGCGCCTCGACCTCCGGGCCGTGCGGATCAGTTCCCGGCCCGGTCAGCGTCACCGGGCCCTCGGCGGTCGCCCACGACCACCCGTCGGCGCTGGTGACCTCCAGCGCGGCGCGGGGGTCACGCCGCAGGTTGACCGTCTTGGCGCGGCCGTCGGTCATCGACACGTGGACGACGCCGCGGGAGCGGTCGTAGAACGGCGTCACCGGCGACAGCTGCGGGATGCCGGAGGCCTTGATCGTGGCCAACACGCCCAAGCGGGCCTCAGCCAGCAGATCGTGCGGATCGAACGAGTTGGCCGGGGCGTTAGATGATGAGGTGGCGGTCACATCGTGCGCAACCTCCGACCGCACGTCCGCTATTCCAGGAGCCTGCCGATGCCCGACGACGCCATCCGCGACGATCTCGCCGAACTGCTGCGCCGCAGGGCGCTGACGGAGGACGCCGGCCGTTCCGACGCCGTCTCCCGCCGCCATGACGCGGGCGGGCGCACCGCGCGGGAGAACATCGCCGACCTGGTCGATGACGGGTCGTTCGTCGAATACGGGCGGTTTGCGATCGCGGCCCAGCGGCAACGTCGCAGCCTGGACGACCTCATCGAACGCACACCGGGCGACGGACTCCTGGCGGGTACGGCGCGGGTCGACGGCGCCGCGTGCGCGGTGCTGTCCTACGACTACACCGTGTTGGCCGGCACCCAGGGCGCGGTCGGCCACCGGAAGAAGGACCGGTTGTTCGAGCTCATCGAGCGGATGAAGCTGCCGACGGTGTTCTTCGCCGAAGGCGGCGGCGGGCGGCCCGGTGACACCGACTATCCGACGGTGTCCTCGCTGGAGATCCGCGCGTTCGCGTTGTGGGCGGGGTTGTCGGGGTTGGTGCCGCGGATCGCGGTGGTCAAGGGCCGATGTTTCGCGGGCAACGCGGTGATCGCGGGCGCAGCGGACCTGATCGTCGCCACCGAGGACAGCTCGATCGGCATGGGTGGGCCGGCCATGATCGCCGGCGGCGGCCTCGGTGAGGTGACACCCGACGACGTCGGCCCGATCTCGGTGCAGGCGGCCAACGGCGTGGTCGACGTCGTGGTGGCCGACGAGGCGGAGGCCGTCGCCACCACCAGAAAGCTGATGGGTTACTTCACCGGGTCAGCCGAGCCAGGCCCGGTAGCCGACCAAACCGCCCTGCGCACAATCGTTCCCGAACGCGCCCGGCGTGCCTACCCGGTGGCGCCGATCATCGAGACCCTCGCCGACGCCGGCTCGGTAACCTTCCTGCGCGAGAAGTTCGCCCCGGAGATGGTGACCGCCCTCGCCCGGATCGATGGCAGACCCGTCGGCGTCATCGCCAACAACACCATGGTGATGGCCGGTGCCATCACGGCGGCAGCATCCGACAAGGGCGCCCGGTTCCTCCAGCTGTGCAACGCGTTCGGCCTGCCGGTGGTGTCCCTGGTGGATTGCCCCGGCTACATGGTGGGACCCGCCGCCGAGGCCGAGGCCCTGGTGCGGCGCGGTTCACGGCTGTTGGTGGCCGGCGCCGCGCTCACCGTGCCGTTGGTGGCGGTGATCCTGAGACGGGGTTACGGCCTCGGGGCACAGGCGATGTGCGGGGGCAGCCTCCACGAACCGGTACTCACCGTGGCGTGGCCGGGTGCGCATCTGGGTCCGATGGGCCTGGAGGGGGCCGTCCGGCTGGGTCTGCGCAAGGAACTGGAGGCCATCGCCGACCCCGACGAGCGCGAACAGGCCGTGCGGGCAGCCACCGCGGCAGCCGAGGAGAACGCCCGCGCCCTCAATTCCGCCGCGATCTTCGAGATCGACGACGTCATCGACCCGGCCGAAACCCGGGCGCTGATCGCCGCCACGCTGGCCACCGCCGCGGCACACGAACGGCCCTCGGCCCCAGGCCGATTCGTCGACACCTGGTGACGGTCACAGCTCCAGATACATGATGTGCAGACCGACCAGTCCGTGTGTCCGTGACCGGTAGGCCTTCGGGACGGTGCCGACGATCCGGAAACCCAGGTCCTGCCAGAGCGCCACGGCACGCACATTCGTCTCGACCACGGCGTTGAACTGTATTGCCCGGTAACCGTTTTCCCGGTGCCAGTCGATCACCCACCGGGCCATTGCCCGCCCGACACCGCGCGCCGGCGACGCCGGGTCGACCATGAAACTCGCGGTGCCGACGTGGTCGCCGCGGCCGGGCTTGTTGGGCCCCATCCGGGCGGTGCCGACGATGACGCCGTCGTCGACCGCGACGATGGTGTGGCCAGGCTCAGGGGCCGGCCACACCTCCGCGATCTGCTCGTCGGTGAGATCGTCGGGGTACGTGTAACTTTCGCCGTCGGCCACGATGGCGCGGAAGAACGGGGCGATGCCGGCGATGTCGTCGGCTGTTGCGGCGCGGATCTGCACGTCCCGACCATACGACCACCATTGACTACACGCTGTAGTAGACGTAGCGTCCCGATATGCGGCGGTGGAGCTTCGCACAGTGGGGACTGTTCATCATCTCCCTGTTCCACGTGGTGCAGGCAATCGTCGGATTCATTGCCGAACCGAGCTTCGCGACCGGGCCGGATGCACCGACGGTGCAGATTTTCGGAATGGATTACAACGGCTGGCACGCCGTGGCGGGGCTGGCCCTGTTCGGCCCCGGGCTGCTGCTCTGCCGGCGGAAATCGTGGGCCGTCCTCTATCTGCTCCTGGCCGCGGTGGCCGGCGCGCTGCCCGGAATCTGGGCGTTCTTCTCCAACCAAGTCGCCTACATCTTCGCCTTCCCCAACAACACCACCGATGCGATCGTGCACCTGGCAACTGCCGCGGTGATGCTGGCCGTGGCGGGCGTGCAGATCTACCACGATGGCGGCCTGCGCAATTCGTTGAGCGAGCTAACCCTCAAGCACTGAACCTTGCAGTTAGCTGAGTGGGTGCCCGCATAACAATTCGGTCACTACCTCCGGGGTCGCAGATCACGATCAATTAAGGATGGCCCCCGGTCTCTGAGACATTTCAAGATCATGGTTTGCAATTCGGCCGAATTGAGGGCCAATTCACTCCGGCAATATGTAACGCCGCCACACGGGCCACAGCTGTTTCAAACGGCTGATCTTTTGCTCGTCACTGTCGCGGTTACCTTCGAATTCGGGCGGGGGCTTCGCGATCACGAATCGCAACACATCACGAATCCCAGAATCCCGAAGGAAAATGATCATGAAATTCACTGCTATCACCGCGCGCCGCGGAATTGCCGGCGCTTGTGCCGCAGGCGTGCTCGGCGGCGTGGCCGCGGCGATGATCGGCGCACCGACGGCGGCCGCCGCACCCGACTGCAGCGCCAGCGGGGTGGCCGGCACCGTCAGCAGCACGACCGGTGCCGCACGCGCCTACCTGGACAGCCATCCGGGTGCCAACCAGGCGGTGACCGCCGCGTTCGGCCAGCCGCGTCCGCAGGCCGCGGCGACGCTGCGCGGATACTTCACCGCCAACCCGCAGGAGTACTACGACCTGCGCGGCATCCTGGCTCCCATCGGCGAGACGCAGCGCGCATGCAACGTGACGGCCCTGTCTCCGGAGCTTGCCTCGGCCTACTCGGAGTTCATGGCCGGGTAGGCGTGGAGAGCCACGCTCAATGCCGTCACTGCCCGTGTGGATCGGCGGCATTGAGCGTGGCGACCACCTGTTCGTAGTCGCCGCGAGCCTCGCCATACCTCAGGAACTTCACTCGTTCGACCTGGATCTCATCGGCATCGGGTTGCGTTTCGAGCAGATCGACCACCTCGGCGATGAATTCGTCGAGTGGCGTGGCGAAACTGCTTTCCCGCTGCCCTGGGAGCAGATCGGTGGCCACCGACGGCGGCACCAACTCGACGAGTTTCACGCTGGTGTCGGCCAGCTGCAGGCGCACCGACTCGGTTAGCATGTGGATTGCCGCCTTGGATGCGTTGTAGCTCGGCGTCGCGCGCAGCGGCGCGAATGCCAGGCCGGAGGACACCGTGATGATGGTGGCGTCCGGTTGGGCCCGCAGGTGCTCGACGAAGGCCGCGATAAGCCGAATGGGGCCAAGCACATTCGTGGTGATGGTGGCCTCGGCTGAGCGCAGGAAGCCCTCGGGCGTGTGCCAGTCCTCGACCGCCATGATGCCTGCCATGGCGATCACGACATTCAGTTCCGGGTGATCGGCCAGCACCGTGGCCGTCGCCGCAGCGACGCTGTCCGGATCGGCGGTGTCGATCCGTACCGTGCTCAGTTCGGGGTGTTCGGTGGCGATCTGTTCGAGCAGTTCGGTGCGCCTGCCGCCGACGATCACGGTGTTGCCCTTGGCGTGTAGTGCCAGGGCCAACGCCAGACCGATACCGCTGGTCGAGCCCGGGATGAAGATGGTGTTGCCGGAGATCTTCATGTGCGGTCCTTTTCTGCGCTCATGAGTCCAGCGTCGCACCAGATGACACATAAGTCATATGCATAGTTACTATGCAAAGTATGCGTCCGCCGCATATCGAGCGGGTCGATCTGAACCTGATCCCACCGCTGGTGGCCCTGCTCGACGAGCGGCAGGTCTCCCGGGCCGCCGAGCGCATCGGCTTGAGCCAGCCGGCCATGAGCCGCGCCCTGCAGCGGTTACGCCGGCTGCTGGACGATCCCCTGCTGATCCGTGACGCGACCGGCTATCGGTTGACCGCACGCGCGGAGTCCATCCAAGCGCAGCTGCTCACGGTCCTCCCTCAACTCGAAGCACTCTTCGCCCCCGAACGTTTCGATCCCCAGACTGCGACCGCGCCGATACACCTGGCCGCGACCGACTACGCGGTGCAGGCCTTCGGCCCCGCCATCTGCCAGGAAGTGCTCCGCCAATCGCCGGCTCCGGTCCGGTTCCGCAGCTGGACCCACGAGAGCGTCGCCGAGCAGGTTCGCGATTCGGGCGTCGATCTGGGCCTCTACGGCGGCTACACCACTGCGGAGCTGCACTCCGAGGAGTTGCTGGTCGAACGGTTCGTGTGTGTGGTTGCCACCGACCACCCGCTGGCCGGCAAGGACAGCGTCACGCTGGCCGACTACTGCCAGGCCCGCCATGTGATTGTCGACGTCCATGACGGGATTCAGCCGGACATCGATCTGCCGCTGCGCAAACTCGGCCGCCCTCGCCACGCCGCGGTGACCATCCCGTACCACGCGGTGGCGGCACAACTGCTGCCCGGAACCGAACTGATCGCCACGCTGCCCAGCCAGAGCATCACCGCGCTCGTCTCGGCCGGCGAATGTCGGGTACTGAACGCGCCGGAGGAGATCGCCACCATGACCTACCACATGGTCTGGCATCCGGCCTTCGACACTGACGCGCGCCATCACTGGCTGCGCGACGTGGTACGGAAAGCGGTCCGGCGGGCTGTGGGGTCCTCCCCAACGCCCTGAGTGCCACGTCATACCGTGGAGCCAGGTCGACTCGTCGAGGAGGACGGATGGCGAACCGGTGGCAGATGGCCCGAGGCAAGAAGGTGGCCGGGCAGACGGCGACCCGCGTCCGTAAACGCAACCCGTCGCCGCTCGAACCGGTCTGGACGCCGGCGCCGGCCCAATATGGCGTCGGAGTCCATCACAACGTGGCGGTTCGCACGTCCGACGGCACCGTGCTGCGGGCCGACATCCACTATCCGACGGTCCCCGAGACCGGGGCGCCCGCACCCGGACCGTTCCCGGTGCTGATCTCGATCACGCCCTACGGCAAGAAGGCGCCACCGCCGGCCGCCCAGATCGGCGGCGGCGCCACCCCGTACCTGATCCGGCGCGGCTACATCGAGGTGATGGTCGACGTGCGGGGCACCGGCGCCTCGGGCGGATCCTTCGAGATGCTCGGCGCCGTTCAGGTTCAGGACGGGGTGGACCTGGTGAATTGGGCTGCGCGGCTGCCGAATTCGAATGGCCGCGTCGGCATGTTCGGCATCTCCTACCTGGCCATCAACCAGCTCCTCACGGCTGCCGCCGTGGGTCCCGATTCGCCGTTGAAGGCGATCTTCCCGGTGATGGCCGCCAATGATTTCTACCGCGACGTGGTCACCATGGGGGGCGTGCCGCACATGCGCACCGTGCGGGCCTACGGCGCGGTCTACTCGCTGCTCAACGTGGTCAACCCGGTCCTGGAGTTCGCCAAGCGCGGCGCTCACGAGCGCCCCCGGGCCGGTGGCCTGGCCGCGGTCCGCCAGCGCGGACGTGATCAGCGCCAGTACTTCCGAAGCATGATCGCCGACGCGGCGGCGGGCGGGGACACCGCGTTCGACGGCCCGTTCTGGGACACCATGCGCGCCTCCGACGTGTTGCCCGCGATCGCGCACAACAACGTCGCCGTCTTCCTCGTCGGCGGCTGGCACGATGCGTTTCAGCGCGGCGCCCCGCTGAACTACGCGGCCCTGCAGAACACCTACGCCGGCCGGCCGCCCAACGCTCCGATGGAACCCGGCCAACCGCTGTCGGAACGGGTTCAGCTGCTCATGGGTCCCTGGTACCACGTGTCCGACCTGGACGGCCTGCACCTGCACGCGTTGCAGCTGCGCTGGTTCGACCGCTGGCTCAAGGACGACGCCGACGCCGGCGTGACCGGTTCGCCGATCCGCTTCCAGGCGATCGGCAGCCGGACCTGGTTCCAGGCCAAGGACTATCCGTTCCCGGAAGCCACGCCGACGCGGTTGTACCTGACCGAGGGTGGACACCTCACCACCGATCCGGCGGACGAGCAGACCGAGGCCATCTTGCGCTACGCGGTGCGGGGCCCGGTCTCCGGTCGCAGCCTGGAGCAGTGGACGTTGGGGATGGGCAGCTTCATGGCCGCCCAGGCCGGACGGCAGATCCGGTACGACCTGGACAACCGGCGGCTGCAACGGGAAGCCCTGACCTACACCACGGCCGAGTTCACCGACGCTCAACTCATCGCCGGCCCGGTCACGTTGACGGTGCACGCGACGGCCGACACTGCCGAGACACTGTGGGTGGTCCACCTCGACGACGTCGCACCGAACGGGGCCAGCCGGCCGCTCACCCAGGGCGCACTGCTCGGTTCGCACCGCGCGCTGGATCCGGAGACGACGTGGTATCTGCCCGACGGAGAAGTGCTGCGGGCGCAGCACATCAGCACCCGCGCCGCGGCCGAACCGGTGGTACCGGGCGAGCCCACCCGCTACGACGTGGACGTCTTCCCCACCGCGGCGGTGATCGAACCGGGCCATCGACTGCGGCTGACGCTGACCACCTACGACTTCCCCCACCTGGTGCCCACCCAGCCGGCGCGGCAGGCCCTGGCCGGTGGTACCTATCGGCTGCGCCAGGGCGGGGATACGCCGTCGAGCCTGCTCATCCCACTGGCCGACCCGGCCGCGTTCAGACCGGTCGAGTCGCCCGGAAACGGGTAACCTGGCCGGCCAGCCGTAGCCGCCCGGATCCCGCAGTCGCGCAGTCGAATCCGGCCGCCCGCAGTAGCCGCGGGAGGGCGTCCCCGCGAACATCGACGATGTGCGCGCGGGCGCCCGGCTTCAGCACCCGGAACAGTTCGCAGAGAGCCGCGGCCTGGGTGGTCTCGTCGAGGTGGTGCAGCATCATCGAGGACAGCGCGGTGTCGAACTCGCCGTCGTCGAACGGGAGTTCCTGGGCATAGGCCCGCTCGAATCTGACCCCGGCGAGACTCTTGGCCTTGCGTTCGGCCCGCCGCAACGCCCGTGGATCGGGGTCGGTCCCGACGATCTCCGCCCCGGGACAGGCAGCCTTGGCACGGACGGTGAGATTGCCGGTGCCACAACCGATTTCGACGACACGTTGTCCAGCGGACAAGCCGGCCTGCGCTACGAGCGCGTCGTAGACCTGGTTCATGCCCAGCACCCGGGTCAGCAGGTCGTAGCCGGGCAGCAGCGCGTCGTGCCCCGCCGCGGGCACGTAGTCATGGCGATTGGCCAGGAAATGTGGATGATGTTCGGTCATGAATCCCATGGTCCAACGGCTGGTACTCGCATAGTTGGGTGAAGATCGGCCAAATCAGGATTATCTTTGGTCAGTGCCCGACGTCTCCCGATTGGTCCGCCACCGCGACGGCGTCCCGGTCTACCGGTACTGGACCGACCGCGACGTGCCCCCGGTGTCGGTGATCCGGGGCCGACGCGCCGACCTGCCCGAACACCGTCCACACATCCACGACTTCCCGGTGCTCTGGTACGCGCCGGCCGAGGCGGTGGTGTACGTCGTGGCGGCCGGTGAGGTGGTCGACCCCCGGCCATTGGCGGCCCAATCCGATGGGACCGGCGTGTTCTTCGACCCCGCGGCGCTGGGACATGACGCCGGCTCGCCCTGGCCGACCTGGCAGGCTCATCCGCTGTTGTTCCCATTCATCCACGGACAGTCAGGTGGCCTGCTGCAACTGCATCTGCCGGACGATCGACAGCCATTGTGGAACAACACGATCCGATCGATCGAGATGGAACTGACCGGCCGGCGCGATGGCTACCGGCAGGCCACGCTGGCCCATCTCACCCTGTTGCTCATCGACGTGGCCCGGCTGACCGAAGACGTCGTCGGCGATCTCCGGCGCAGTGGCGAACCCTTGTTGGCCGAGGTGTTCGCGGTGATCGACCGGCGCCTGTCGCAACCACTGTCGTTGAGCGACGTGGCCGCGGAGGTCGGGATGACTCCGGGCCACCTCACCACCGTGGTGCGCCGGCGGACCGGCCGCACGGTGGGTGAGTGGATCAACGAGCGACGGATGAGCCGGGCGCGGGAGCTGCTCGGCGAGCGGGACCTGACGGTGGCCGAGATCGCCAACCGGGTGGGCATGACCGACCCGGGATACTTCAGCCGCCAGTTCCGCCGGGCGCACCGCGTGTCACCACGGGAGTGGCGCCGAACCGGTGCATCCGGCATCAGAACCGAATCACCTTGATAACAGAGGGGTTACGCCAGGCGCGGCCCCGATCTACGCAGATCAGACGTTGTTAGCGTGCCGGTTGTGAGACTGAGATTGTTCGGTCGGATGCGCCGCGTGGCGGCCGTGATGATGGCAGGGTTGGTGCTTCCGGCGTTCGGCGTGGCCGGTCCGATGCCGACGGCCGCAGCGTATTCGCGTGAGGGCTTGCCGGTGGAACGCCTGCAGGTTCCCTCGGCAGCGATGGGCCGCGACATCACGGTCCAGTTCCAAGGTGGCGGTCCGCACGCGTTGTACCTGCTCGACGGCTTGCGCGCCCAGGACGACGACAACGGCTGGGACATCAACACCGCCGCGTTCGAGTGGTTCTACAAGTCCGGCATCTCCGTCGTCATGCCGGTGGGCGGGCAGTCGAGTTTCTACTCCGACTGGTACCGCCCGGCCGCCGGCAACGCCGGCACCACCACTTACAAGTGGGAGACCTTCCTCACCCAGGAGCTGCCGGCCTACCTGGCCGCCAACCGGGATGTATCGCCGACCGGCAATGCCGTCGTCGGCCTGTCGATGTCCGGAGGGGCAGCGCTGACCCTGGCGATCTGGCATCCCGCCCAGTTCATCTTCGCCGGCGCCCTTTCCGGCTTCCTGAATCCCTCACAAGGCTTGTGGCCCACCATGATCGGCTTCGCGATGAAAGACGCCGGTGGCTACAACCCCACCGACATGTGGGGCACTTCCAACGATCCGGCATGGCGACGGAACGACCCGACGGTCAACATCAACCGACTGGTGGCCAACAACACCGCGATCTGGGTGTACTGCGGCAACGGCGTCCCCTCCGAACTGGACGCGCCGGGCGGCAACTTCGGCACGCTCTACAGCGCGCAGTTCCTGGAGAACATCACGATCAACTCCAACAAGGAGTTCCAGCAGAAGTACGTCGCCGCGGGCGGGCGGAATGCACGGTTCGAGTTCCCGCCGAATGGCACCCACGGCTGGGGCTACTGGGGAGCACAGCTTCAGCAGATGAAGCCCGATCTGCTGCGAGTGCTCAGCCAGAACGCGGCGGCGGCGGCCGCCCCGGCACCGGCCGCGCCCGCACTGCCGGGTCAGGTTGCCCCGGCGCCTGGTGTACCCGGTCAGGTTCCCGGACTCCCCGGCCAGGTTCCGGGAGTCGTTGCGGCGCCGGCGATGCCCGGGGTGGCCGGAGCACCGGGGGTAGCTGGAGCGCCCGGGGTGGCTGGTGTGCCGGGAGCAGCCGGGGCGGTGCCCGGGGTAGCCGGGGTTCCTCGAACGGCCGGAGTACCCGGTGTGGCCGGAGCACCGGGCGTGGCCGGAGTGCCGCGCGTCGCTGGGGCGCCCGGTGTGGGCGGGGTGCCCGGTGCCGGCGGGGTTCCAGGTGGGGCCGGGGTGCCGGCCACTCCGGTATACCCCGGCCTGCAGACGGTGCCGGTAGCACTGCCGCGTTGAGGACGCCAGGTTTCGGCGGACCCGCGGGTTGTCGGGGCCGCCGTTTGTAACGCCATGGCGGGCAATCGGGCGAAATCCCGGCACTGCGTCACGAACGGCGAGCAGGCACCATCGCGCCGGTCCGTGCGGTGAGTAAGTCATCGCCATCAGAGATGACTTCCATCAAAAAGCATCGTTGGACTTGATGGGCATGGTCGACTGTCATGGAGACATGACGCGCACACCCTTTGCCCTCGCCGCATTCGCCTTGATCACTGCGGCAACCGCCTCGCTGGCCGGCGCCCCGACGGCCCTGGCCGACGATCCGACCGCGGGTGTCTCCCGCACCGAGCTTCAGCGTTCGGCCGCCCCGACCCCCGGATTCGAGATCGTTCAGACCAGGTTCGAGATCCCGGTGGGCAAGGAGTCCGGTCGGCACAGCCATCCCGGGCCGGAAGTCGGGTACATCGTCCAGGGAGACGTCGACATGGTCTTCGACGATCGCCCGACCCTGCATCTGCATTCAGGCGATCCGTTCCTGATCCCGGCGGGTGTGGTCCACAACGCCCACAACGTGGGTACGGTCCGGACCTTGATGTTGTCCACCTACGTGGTGCCCGTCGATCAGCCCTTGGTGACGATGTACTGATCCCCGCCGCGCACACCCCGGTAGATGCCACGACGGACGATCCACGGCTGCAACACCCGCTCGATCGACCAGGCCGGAAAACGGAAGGCGAACCCGTTGGGCGCGAACACTTCCAGTCCATCGGGTTGCACGCCGAGCACCGATCCCCAGCGGCTTGCCGGGGGCCGGTAACCACGCATCCGGCCGCCGGTGAAGTAGGCAGCGACGTTGTGGGCCAGCAGCCCGTCGGCCCGGTTGCGGGCCGAGGACCGGAGCGGGTCGGTGGCCGCGACGTCACCGACCGCGAACACGCCCTCGGCCCCAGGAACCTGAAGCTCGGCCGTCACCCGCACGAACCCGCCGTCGTCGAGGAGTTCGCCCGGCAGCCAGGAGGTGTTGGGCCGGACGCGGCCGACGGTCCACAGCACCGCATCGCCGTGCACCGGTGGCTGGCCGGTGCTCCAGTGAACCGGATCGGCCGTGATCGCCGCGCAGTCGAACCCGTCGGGTATCACCGCCCGATGCCGAGGGTGCAGCGTGACGCCCGCGGCCGCCAGGCGTCGTTCGACTCGCCGCCGCACTCGTGAATGATGCTGCTGCAGAAGCTGTTCCCCGGGGTAGTAGAGCCCCACCCGGGTGTCGGGCCACCGGACGGCGATGTTGACCGCACTGCTGGCGGCCGCCGCGCCACCGCCGATGACGACGACCGAACGCGCGCCATCCAGCCGCTCATGGGCATCCCGGAGCCCGGCTCCGACATCGGTGGCCGACTGCAGAACGCCTTGGCGCCAGAAGCCGTTGCTCACGCCGGTGGACACCACGAGGGCGTCGTAACTCTCCTCGCGCGGCGTGCCGTCCACGTCACGCACGCGGACGGCTCGGGCAGACAGGTCGACCCCGGTCAGTGTGCCGTGCACGGTGCGGACGCGGTCGAGTTCGCGGAACCGGTCGAAACCGATCCAGTAATCACGGGCCCAGTCGTCGGGCCGCGCCAGCCGGGTACCCAGCTCCTGACCACTGACCAGGCCGGGGTTCTGCGAGATGCCGACGACGTCGAAGCGGCGCGCCAACCGGATCGCGGTGAGCACTCCGGAGTCGCCGAGCCCCGCGATCACCACGCGCTTTCGGTCCACGGTCGTGACGCTACCGCCCGCCCCCACCACGACGAAGACAACGATGACGACCGATGTTTCTCAGGACATGGGTGACACCGTGGGGCCCGTAATCTGAATCGGTGGGAGTAGTTGAGTCGGCGGCCCGGCTGTTCGAGCTGTTGTCGGCGGCCGGCGACGAGTTCACCCGGTACCTTCGTCCGGGCCTTTCGACAGAACAGATCGATGACCTGCTCGGCCGGGCCGGTCTGCCCCAGCCACCATCGGATGTTCGCGAGTTCTACAGGGCGTTCAACCTGGTCCCGGGATACCAGTACGAACTCGACCAGCCGTTGTTCTACGGCATTTACTGGCTGTTGAGCTTCGAAGATGCGCTCGCAGAGTGGGATCATCGGCGATCGAATGACTACGCGGAACCGCCGTGGCAGGACGCGTTTCCATTTCTTCAAGAGGACGGCAACGTCTTCCTGGTCGAGACCCAGGCCGACGAGAACGGCGACCACCGGGTGATCGACGACTTCTTGGGCGACATCCCCGCCGCAACGTTCTCGAACCTGGCCGCGATGTTCGACACCTTCACCGAGTGGTTGTCCTCCGGGGCACTACCAGCTGATCATGGCCGAGTTCCCGGCTTTTACGAGGGCGACAAGCGGCACGTGTACGAGGTCGCGGCCAGACTGAACCCGGGCATCTCTTACTGGGCAGACTTGTTGTCGCAACAGCGCGACACCAACTGAAACCGCCGCGCTCCCGGTGCTTGGAGCGCCCGCCTGCGAGCGTCCGGATCCCTTTCCCTATCGTGACTGGATGAGCAGCGTCGCTGATGCGGACCGGGTCGCCGACCTCGCCCGCCGGGTCGTGGCCGACCACGATCCCAAGAAAGTCCCGATCCCCGAGTATCTGGCCGCCTGCTACGACGCGGGCCTCTCGTGGGTGCATTTCCCGGAGGGCCTTGGCGGTCTCGGGGTCTCGCGCGGTCTGCAGGCGGTGGCCGATCGCATCCTGCAGGGTGCCGGCGGACCGGTGCCGTTGAGCCTGAACCCGATGGGTTACGGCATGGCCGCGCCCACGGTGCGCGAACACGCGCAGTCCGAGGAGCTCAAGAAGTCGTGGCTGCGGCCGCTGGCGAGCACCGAACACATCTGGTGCCAACTGTTCTCGGAGCCGGGCGCCGGATCGGATCTGGCCGGCCTGGCCACCTCCGCGGTGCTAGACGGTGACGAGTGGGTGCTGAACGGCCAGAAGGTGTGGACCAGCCTGGCGCACCGGGCACGTTGGGGCCTGCTGCTGGCCCGCTCGAATCCCGATGTGCCGAAACACAAGGGCCTGACGTACTTCGTGCTGGACATGCATGCGCCCGGCGTCGAGACCCGTCCGCTGCGCCAGATGACCGGTCAGGCCGAGTTCAACGAGGTGTACATCACCGACGCCCGCATCCCCGACGCGCACCGGCTCGGCGCGGTGGGCAACGGCTGGAACGTCGCGATGACCACCCTCATGAACGAGCGCAGCGCACTGGGCGGCAGCGGCAACCGGCGCGGAGCCGGGACCATCTCGGATGCCGTGGCGCTGTGGGCATCACGCCCCGATCTGCGGACACCGGTGCTACGCGACCGGCTCACCCAGCTGTGGCTGCGCTCGGAGGCCCAGCGGCTGACCGCGGAACGCTCCCGCGCGGCCGCCACCGTCGGCGGTCCGGGCCCCGAAGGGTCGATCGGCAAGCTCGTCGGCGCCGAACTCAACCAGCACATCTACCAGTGGTGCATGGATCTGCTTGGGCCCGAAGGGATCTTGTACCACGGGTACGCGATGGGCGAGCCCGATGACGACGGAGACTGGCGCGGACCCATCCAACAGCGGTTCCTGCGCAGCAAGGCCAACACCATCGAAGGCGGAACCTCTGAGGTGATGCGCAACATCCTGGGCGAACGGATCCTCGGGCTGCCCGGCGATCTGCGGGCCGATGCCGGTATGCCGTGGAAGGAGATCCCGCGTGGTTGAGAAGCTTGCGAATCAGCCCGAAGACAACGTTGAGAAGCTTGCGAATCAGCCCGAGGGCGTGGCTGACTCTGAGTTCACCTTCACCCCCGAGCAGGCGGAGTTGCGCACGGCGGTCCGCAAGTTCTGTGCCGAGAACTTCGACGAGCAGACGGTGCGGACACTCATGGAGTCCGAGCCGCGATTCGATCCGAAAGTGTGGGCCCGGTTGGGCACCGAGCTCGGGGTACTCGGCCTGGCGGTTCCCGAGGCCGACGGCGGAGCGGGCGGCACGCTCGTCGACCAGGCCGTCGCCGTCGAGGAACTCGGCGCGGCCCTGGCCTGCGGCCCGGTGTTCGGCACCGTGTTCCTGTCGATCCCGGCACTCGTCGCCGCCTCGGCCGGCCCGGTGCGCGACGAACTGCTCGGCGCGCTGTCCGAGGGCACTCGCACCGCAGCGTTCGCGGTCCCGGACCGGGCGGGCGCCTTCGATTCCGCCGCAGTGAATGTCACTGCGTCCGGGGACGGGACGCTCACCGGCACGGTCGAGCGGATCCCTGACGCGGCCGCCACAGACGTGCTGTTGGTGGCCGCGACGGGACCCGACGGGGTGGCCCTGTACGCGGTCGACGCGACTGGCCCGGGCGTCCAGCGCACCGCGTTGACGACGCTCGACCTGACCAGGCCGCAGGCCACGATCGTGTTGACCGACGCACCGGGACAACCGGTGGCCGGCGCCGACGAGGCCGAGCGCGTCATCACCCACGCGTTCCAGGTGGCGTCGGCGCTACTGGCGGCCGAACAGGTCGGGGCCGCACAGCATCTGCTGGATCTGTCGGTCGACTATGCGAAGTCACGCCTGCAATTCGGACGGCAGATCGGCTCGTTCCAGGCCGTCAAACATCGGCTGGCGGATTGTCTGGTCGACCTCGAGCACGCCCGGTCCGCGGCCTATCACGCGGTGTGGGCACTGACCGACGGCACCGACGACCCGGCGCTGGCAGCCAGCATCGCGCAGGCCACGGCGTCGGCCGCCTTCGCCAAGATCGCGGCGGACACCATCCAGGTACACGGCGGCATCGGGTTCACCTGGGAGCACCAGACGCACTTGTACTTCAAGCGGGCCACGACCGACGCGGCGCTGCTGGGCAGTGCCGAAGCCCATCGGTCGCGGATCGCCGAGCTCGTGCTCGACGAGGCACCGGCCGAACGGGTACCGCGGGTGGCGACCGGCACGCGCTGATCGGTTGAAAGGACGCGCGGCGGGCTTACCCGACCGTAAAATCCGCTGATGGACCACCCCGTCGAGCACCGCACGCTGGCTGTCGACGGGGTGCGGTCACCCGTCCTCGTCGCCGGGCCCGACAGTCGGGCGGCGGTGGTCTTCGTGCACGGCAACAACGCCGGCGCCAAGTGGGACCGACTGCTGAATCCGGTCGCCGGTTTCGCACGCGTGATCGCCCCGGAGATGCCGGGTTTCGGCGCGGCCGACAAGCCTGCGCAGTGGCCGTACACCGTGACGGCCTACGCGGCGCATCTGGGCGAGATCCTCGACCAGCTCGGCGTCGAGCAGGTGCATCTGGTCGCCCACGACTTCGGCGGGCCGTGGGCACTCGCATGGGCCGCCGACCATCTCGACTCGGTCGCCAGTATCACGTTGATCAACGCCCCGGTGGTGATCAACCACTTCGCCGCCAAGATGTGGCGCACACCCGTGCTGGCCGAGGCGTTGTCGCGGATCGGCAACCCGGCCGTGCTGCGGCGCGTGCTCGCCATGCGCGACCCCGGGCTGCCGTCCGACGCACTGGACTCGATCGCCGAGCACATGTTCGCCCGTGGCACACCCGACGCGGTGTTGAAGCTGTACCGCTCCACCGGGCCGAATGCCCTTGCCCCGTACATCGACCGCCTCGCCGACTACCGCGGTGACGTCCTGGTGGTGTGGGGCGCCGATGATCATTACGTGCCGTTCACGCAGACCGACGACTATCGCCGCATCTTCCGGCACTGTGAGGTGCAGCCGGTACCGGGGACCGGTCACTGGCCGTGGCTCGAGCAGCCCGACGTGGTCGCAGGCCATCTCACGGCGTTTCTGCGCCGGCAACTCACCTGATCCACCGAAGGGCGGCTACCGGAAGGCGCCGATCGCCTTGTAGATGCGCTGCTCGCTGACCGGCCGGGGGGTGCCGAGTTGCTGGGCCCACAGGCTGACCCGCAGTTCCTCGATCTGCCAGGCGATGTCGCGCACCTTAGGGTCTTCGGCGCGGGCCGGCGAAAGCGCCTGCACCAGTTCGTCATAGGCGTCCTCGACGGCGTGAACACGGGACATCCGGTCCCGATCGGCGCCGAGGGCATGCGGAAGCCGTTCCAGCCGGCGGGCGATCGCGGTGACGTACCTGGTGAGATCGGTCAACCGGGCGATTCCGGTGACAGTCACAAAACCCTTGGGCAGCAACCGGTCCAGCTGGGACCGGATGTCGGCGACGGCATCGGCCTGGGCCGGTGTCGGCTTGTCGGGCAGCGCGACCTGTACCTCGTGCGCGGCGGCCAGTACCTTCCCGACCCGGCTCACCGCGGCCTGCGTGGTCGGACCGAGATCCTTGCCGGCCCGGTCCACCACACCGGCGAACTCGGCTCTGGTCCAGACCGGTTTCGGCAGCAGCACGTCGGCCGCCGCATCCACACAGTCCTCGAGCAGAGCGGTCAGCGTGCCGTCAGGATTGGCGTTGAGCGCCAGGCGCGCCCGCGTATCCAGGCCGCGTTCGATGGCCTTCACCGGGGAGGGCGCAGTCAGCCGCAGCAGACGGCGAAGACCGGGCCGCATCGATGCGGCCTGCTCGGCAGGGTTCGCGAACACCTTGATGTCCACTGCTTTTCCGGTATCGACGAACGCCGGGTAACCCCGCACGGTGTGTCCGCCACTGACGTTCTCCACCGTGCGTGGCAGCTCGTCGAGATCCTCAGGCCAGGCTCGCAGCCCGGTGCGTTCCAGGTCACCGCCCAGTGCGTCGGCCACGGCCTGCGCGACGGGGACGGCCAACTGCTCACGCAGCGCGTCGATGTCCTTGCCGCGGGCCACCTCTTTGCCGTCGGCAGATTCCACGGCGAAGGTCATCCGGAGGTGGTCCGGGATCTTGCTCAGGTCGAAGGCATCGATCGGCACCAGAATGCCGCTGCGCCTGCGTAGTTCGCGCTGAACTTCGTCCAGCAGAGAGCCGGCGGACGGATCGATGTCCCCCAGGATGGCGCGCGCGGTGTCCGGGGCGGGCACGAAGTTGCGGCGCAGGTCCTTCGGCAGCGATTTGATGAGCGCCGTGACCAGCTCCTCACGCAAGGCCGGTACCTGCCAGGCGAACCCGTCGCCTCCCAGCCGGGCCAGCACCCCGACCGGGACGTGAACGGTGACGCCGTCGTCGGCGGCGCCCGGTTCGAACCGGTAGGTCAGCGGCAGGTTCAGGTCGCCGGCCTGCCAGGTGTCGGGATTGTCCGCGCCGTCCTCGGAGCGCAGCAGATCGTCGCGGGTGAAGGTCAGCAGGTCCGGCGTCTTGTGCCGCTGCTTCTTCCACCAGGCGTCGAAATGCCGGGCCGAGACGACGTCGGCGGGGATGCGGGAGTCGTAGAGGGCATAGATGTCGTCGTCGCCGACCAGCAGGTCACGCCGACGCGCCCGCTCCTCGATCTCCTCGAGTTCAGCACGCAGCCGGGCGTTGTCGCGGAAGAAGTGGTGCCGCGTCTGCCAGTCCCCTTCGACCAGCGCATGCCGGATGAACAACTCACGGCACAGCTCCGGATCGATCTGGGTGTAACCGATCTTGCGGCGCGGGACCAGCGGCAGCCCATAGAGCGTGACCCGCTCGAAGGCCACCACCGCACCGCGCCTGGCTTCCCAGTGCGGCTCGCTGTAGTTGCGCTGCACCAGATGCCCGGCAACCCGCTCGATCGCCTCGGGTTCGACCTTGGCGGCAATCCGGCCGAACAACCGGCTGGTCTCGACCAGGTCGGCCACCACGATCCAGCGCGGCGGCTTCTTCGTCAGCACCGACCCTGGCGCCAGCACGAACTTCGAGTTGCGGGCGCCTTGATAGTCGCGACCGTCGCCCTCGCGCAGACCGACGTGGGACAGCAGGCCCGCGGTCAGCGCGGCGTGGATGCTGGCCGGCTCGGCGGGCTCATCGCTTTCACGGATCCCGATGTCGCGGGCGATGCTGCGCAACTGCCCGGTCAGGTCCTGCCACTCCCGAATCCGCAGGTAGTGCAGGAACTCCTCGCGGCACATCCGCCGGAAAGCATTGCCGGAGAGTTGGTTCCGTTGCTCCCGCAGGTAGTTCCACAGGTTGAGGTAGGACACGAAATCCGAATGCTCGTCGGCGAATCTCGCGTGCTTCTGCCTCGCCGCCTCTTCCTTGTCCGTAGGACGCTCGCGCGGGTCGGGGATCGACAGTGCCGCAGCCAGCACCAGCACCTCACGCACGCAGCCCTCGGTGTCCGCCTGCAGGATCATCCGGCCAACCCGCGGGTCGAGCGGCAACCGGGCCAGGCGTCGTCCGACGTCGGTCAGGGCACCCGCAGCATCGAACGCACCGAGTTCCTGCAGCAACTGCACACCGTCGCGGATGCTGCGGGCATCAGGGGGATCCAGGAAGGGAAACTCCGCGATGTCGCCGAGTTGCAGGGCAGCCATCTGCAGGATGACCGCGGCCAGGTTGGTCCGCAGAATCTCCGGATCCGTGTAGCGGGGCCGGGATTCGAAATCCTGCTCGGAGTACAGCCGGATGCAGACGCCGGGGGCGGTGCGGCCGGAACGACCGGCCCGCTGGGCGGCCGAAGCCTGCGAGATCGGCTCGATCGGCAGCCGCTGCACCTTGGTGCGCCGGCTGTAACGGGAGATCCTTGCCGTGCCCGGGTCGACGACGTAGCGGATACCCGGAACCGTGAGTGAGGTCTCGGCCACGTTGGTGGCCAACACGATCCGCCGGGTTGCGTGGCTCGGCTGGAACACCTTCTGCTGATCCGCGGTGGGCAGCCGCGCATAGAGCGGCAACACCTCGGTGTTGCGCAGGTCCTTCAGAGCTTCTGCGGTGTCGCGGATTTCGCGTTCGCCGGACAGGAACACCAGCACGTCACCCGGCGGCTCGGACTCCAGCTCACGGACCGCGTCGACGATGGCTTCGGTGGGGTCGCGCGGTTCTGTCCGCACGATCTCGTGGTCAGGGTCGTCGGGATCGTCGTCGTCCGAAGCCGGTACCGGCATTTCCAGTGGCCGGTACCGGATCTCGACCGGGTACGTGCGGCCCGACACCTCGACGATCGGCGCGTCGTCGAAGTGGGCCGCGAAGCGCTCCGGCTCGATCGTGGCCGAGGTGACGATGACCTTGAGGTCGGGCCGGCGCGGTAACAGCTCGCGCAGATAACCGAGCAAGAAGTCGATGTTGAGGCTGCGCTCGTGGGCCTCGTCGAGAATCAAGGTGTCGTAGCGCAGCAGCCGGCGGTCTCGTTGAATCTCGGCGAGCAGAATGCCGTCGGTCATCAGCTTGATCAGGGTGGAATCACTGGCCTGATCCGTGAAGCGGACGGTGTAGCCGACAGCGTCGCCCAACGGGGTTCCGAGTTCGTCGGCGATGCGCTGCGCGACCGTGCGCGCCGCAAGCCGGCGGGGCTGTGTGTGGCCGATCGTTCCGCGGATTCCGCGACCCAGGTCCAGGCAGATCTTGGGTAGCTGCGTGGTCTTTCCCGAGCCCGTCGCACCCGCGACGACCACGACCTGGTTCTCGCCGATGGCCTTCGCCAACTCATCGCGATGCTCGCTGACCGGCAGGTCCGGGTAGGTGATCGTCGGCACGGCGGCCTGACGGGTGAGGACGAGGGCCTCCGCGGCGGCGATCTGTTCGGCGATCTTGGCCGGGTCGTTGCCGCGCAGATTACGCAGCCGGCGGCGGAGCCGGTCCGCGTCGCGGATCGTCAAACCGTCGAGACGGGAGCGCAGCTCGGCGACTGACGGTTCGGACACTCGGTCAAGGATAGGTGCTCGATCAAATGTGTTTCAGATCACATCCCACGCGGAGCTGGCAACCTTTGGTTCCGTAGCCGTAGGTTGCCGCAACCTACGCTTGCGTACCCCGTCCGGCGTCGGCGACGCTTGCGGACCGTGGGTCACTACATCGCCAATGTCCGCGATATCGAATTCAATCTCTTCCAGCTTCTGGCCTTGGGCCCGGTCCTCGACTCGGGCGCGTTCGGCGACCTGGACACCGACACGGCGCGCACCATGCTCGACGAGGTCGCGCGCTTTGCCGAAGGTGTTGTCGCGGAGTCGTTCGCCGACGCCGACCGCAATCCGCCGGAGTTCGATCCGGCCACCCACGAGATCACGGTGCCCGGGCCGCTCGCCAAGACCGTGCAGGCCGTCAAGGACGCCGAGTGGTGGCGCGTCGGGATCGCCGAGAACGCCGGTGGCACATCGGCGCCCGCGTCTCTGGTGTGGGCCATCCAGGAAATGATCATGTGTGCCAACCCGTCGGCAATGTTCTTCTACGGCCTCGGCCCCGCGATGGCGCACACCCTGGCCGAAGTGGGCACCGAGGAACAGCAGCGTTGGGCACGCATGAGCATGGACAAAGGCTGGGCAGGCACCATGGTGCTGACCGAGCCCGACGCCGGCTCGGATGTCGGTGCCGGGCGCACCAAGGCCATCGCGCAGCCCGACGGCACCTGGCACATCGACGGGGTGAAGCGTTTCATCTCAGGTGGCGACGTCGGCGACACCGCCGAGAACGTCTTCCACCTTGTGCTGGCCCGCCCGGAAGGCGCCGGGCCCGGCACCAAGGGACTGAGCCTGTTCTACGTCCCCAAGTTCCACTTCGACCCCGAGACCCTCGAACTCGGAGAACGCAACGGCGTCTTCGTCACCGGCCTCGAGCACAAGATGGGTATCAAATCGTCGCCGACGTGCGAGGTCACCTTCGGCGCACACGGCACCCCGGCCGTCGGCTACCTCGTCGGCGACGTGCACAACGGCATCGCGCAGATGTTCCGCGTCATCGAAAACGCCCGCATGACCGTCGGCGTGAAGTCGGCGGGCACCCTGTCCACCGGCTACCTCAACGCGCTCGCCTACGCCAAGGACCGCATCCAGGGCTCGGACATGCTCAAGATGACCGACAAGACGGCACCGCGGGTCGCGATCATCGAGCACCCCGACGTGCGGCGCAGCCTGCTCACCCAGAAGGCCTACGCCGAGGGCCTGCGGTCGGTGTACCTGTACACCGCCGCACATCAGGATTCTGTGGTGGCGCAACATGTCTCGGGCGCAGACGCCGAGTTGGCGCACCGCGTCAACGATCTGCTGCTGCCGATCGTGAAGGGGGTGGGCTCGGAACGGGCCTACGAGCTGCTCACCGAATCACTGCAGACCCTCGGCGGGTCCGGCTACCTGCAGGACTACCCGATCGAGCAGTACATCCGCGACGCCAAGATCGACTCGCTGTACGAGGGCACCACCGCCATTCAGGCCCTGGACTTCTTCTTCCGCAAGATCGTCCGGGACCAGGGTGGAGCGCTGGGCCATGTGGCAGCCCAGATCTCGGCGACGATCGAAGCCGGCGGGGCCGGCCTGGAGCCCGAGATCGCGCGGCTGACCACCGCGCTGGCCGACGTTCAGTCGATGGCGGCCACCCTCACCGGCTACCTGATGGCCGCCCAGGAACAACCCGAGCAGCTGTACAAGGTGGGTCTCGGTTCGGTGCGGTTCCTGCTGGCGGTCGGCGATCTGCTGATCGGCTGGCGGCTGCTGGCCGGCGCGCAGGTCGCTCAGGCCGCGCTGGCCACCGCCACCGACCGCGACCGGGCGTTCTACGAAGGCAAGGTCGCGGTGGCGAAGTTCTTCGCGCACAACATGTTGCCGCTGCTGACGGCGGTTCGCGAAGTCGTGGAATCGATCGACGGCGACGTCATGCAACTGGACAACGACGCATTCTGACACCGGGCCGGGGAAGATGGTGCCCATGGCCGACTTCGTGATCCCACCCCCACCGCAAGCGTCACTCCCCGTCAGCACCGGGGATGGGCGCTTTCCGGTGCGGCGGGTGTTCTGCGTCGGACGCAACTACGCGGCGCATGCGCGCGAGATGGGCAAGGATCCCGACCGCGAACCGCCATTCTTCTTCATGAAGCCGGCCGACGCGGTGATCGATGCTTCGGGAACGGTGCCCTACCCGTCGCTGACCTCGTCGTTTCACCACGAGATCGAGCTCGTGGTGGCGCTGGGAGCTGGTGGCCGCGACGTGGCACCGGACGACGCACTGGACCTGGTGTGGGGCTACGGCGTCGGCGTCGACCTGACGCGGCGCGATCTGCAGGACGAGGCCAAGAGGCTCAGCCGGCCATGGGACTGGGCCAAGGGGTTCGACGCGTCGGCCCCCTGCACCCCGATCCACCCGGTCGATGAGGTCGGTCACCCGGACAGCGGCGGGATCTGGCTGCGGGTCAACGGCGAGCTCAAGCAGCACGGCGACCTCAGGGACCTGATCTGGTCGGTTCCCGAGGTCATCAGCGCGATCTCGACTGCCGTCGACCTCGGCCCCGGTGACCTGATCTACAGCGGCACCCCGGCCGGGGTCGGACCGATGCACCCCGGTGATGTGGTGACCGGTGGCGTCGCGAGGGTCGCGGACTTCACCTTCACCGTTGGCTCAGCCGATCGGCGGCCCGCCTGACCCGCTGTCCCGCAGCGTCCACCTGTCGAGTGGTCATGGGACGCAACGGGTGTACGGCCAGGATCAGCGCGACCCTGCCCTGAGGGTCGAACACCGGCGCGGCGATCGTGGCCACCGGCTGCGACTTGCCTGCCGCATCGCCGGCCGGGCCCAGGCCGATCGTGGCGAATTCGGCGAGCAGTTGATCGGTGATGCCACGGACGTGCTCGGGCAGCCCGTCACTCGGCAGCGAGCCGACCATCTGCGCTGCCCGGGTCAGATCCGGCGTCGTCCAGTCGACATCGAAGCCCCGCTCCCGGGTCTGGGTCAGCACCTCGGCCAGCCGCTCGGTGAGCGCATCACCTGTGGCGGGGGCCCGCTGGATCCAGGCCCGCTGCTCGGCGGTCGAGTCCCAGGCCGCGAAGGCGACCCCGAACGGCGGCGCATACCGGATCCGGTCCCCCGGCGTGCCCGTCGGCCGCGGCCCCGCACCCTCGAAGGCGGTGATCACGAGCTCGTCAGCGACCCGTTCCACCACCGAAGCGGCGTAGCCGAGATGTTGTGACAGTTCTTGTGCCGCAATACGGGCCGCGTGTGCCAGTGGTCGCGCCGCATCAGTTCGGGCCGCCACCACGGCCAGTCCCGGTCCGAGCCCGAACGTCTTGTCGACCGGGTCACGAATCAGCCAGCCCCGGTCGCACAGGGTCTTGAGGATCGCGTGCGCGGTGGCCTGAGTGAGGTCGAGTGCGCCGACCACATCGGAGAACCGCATCCGCACATCGCCCGAACTCGCCAGCAACTCGATCACATCGAGCACCCGGCCCGTCGGCGCCGAGCCCGCACCGCGCACCCTTGACTCCTCTCTGGGCGGTTCCTACAGTCGGATTGTCAATTCGAGAGACTATCTCGATTATTCGAGAATCGGTAGGTGCTATGCGCGCAGTGATATTGCGGGAAGGTGCACTGACGGTGCGTGAGATGCCCGATCCCGCACCCGGTCCGGGCGAACTTCTCCTGAGGGTGACCAGTACCGCGATCTGCGCATCCGACGTCCATTTCATGGACCATCCCGAACTCGGACTCAACGACCCGACCGGCCGATCGCTCTATGACACCGCACAGGACGTGGTGCTCGGCCACGAGTTCGTCGGCGAGGTCATCGGGCACGGCCCCGGCTGCACCGACCAGTTCCCGGTCGGCGCCAGGGTCACCTCGATCCCCATCCGGCTGATCAACGGCGGCGCCGACGGCGCACACATCATCGGCCAGCACCCCGACTCCCCCGGCAGTTTCGCCGAACTCGTCGTGGTGTCGGAAGCGATCGCGCGAGGCGTGGGCCCCGGCCCATCGGATGACGCCGTCGCACTCACCGACGCCTTCGCGGTCGGCGAGTTCTACGTCCGCTCAGCCAGATTGGAACCGGGCGAGATCCCCATCGTGATCGGTGCGGGCGCTATCGGACTGTCCGCGGTGACGGCGCTGGCCCGCCGCGGTATCGAACCGATCATCGTCTCGGACTATCACGCCGACCGGCGGACACTGGCCTGCAAGGAGTTCGGTGCGCACATCGCCGTCGACCCGGCTGAACGCTCACCGATGGACCTCTGGCGTGAAGTCCGCGCCGAACGCAATCTGTGGGGCCCGGCCGTGGTGTTCGAGTGCGTCGGCGCATCCGGCCTGATCCAGAAGATCGTCGAGGAGGCCGAGATGGGTACCCGCATCTACTGTGCGGGCGGCTGGTACACCGGGGACACACTCGACATCACCACTGCCACCCGCCAGGGGGTCACCCTGCAATTCGGCGGCGGGCCCTGGCCGCAGGACTGGTACGGGACGCTGGATGCGATCGTCGCCGGAGACCTGGATCCCACACCCAGCATCGGGATGGTGGTACCGCTCGACGAGGTTCCCGACGCGCTCGACCTGGCCCGCCGGTCAGCGGGACCGGCCCGAATCATTGTGCATCCGAACGGAGATCACGCATGAACTACCACGAAGACCGCGCTGATATCGTTGACGTCCTGGTGCGTTACGCCACCGGGATCGACCGGCGGGACTGGCCGCTGTTCCGGACCGTGTTCACCGACGACTGCGTGCTGGACTACGGCGAGATCGGGCAGTGGAACGGGGTGGATGCCGTCACCGAGTTCATGGATCAATCCCACGCGATGGCCGGGCACACCATGCACCGGCTGGGCAACCACGCCATCGCCGTCGACGGTGACACCGCGGCGGCCCGCACCTACGTCGATGCACTGATCATGGCTCAGGACAACACCTCCGGGGTCAATGCCGTCGGCTTCTACGACGACGAACTGACGCGGACCGCCGATGGCTGGCGCATAGCGCGCCGCCACTTCACCCCGGTCCGGATCGCAAATCTCTGAATACGCGGAGAAATACGGACCGTGGGCCTTGGTGGCCGGGGCCTCCGACGGCGTCGGCGCGGCGATGGCCGAAGAGTTGGCGCGTCGGGGCCTCAACGTGGTGCTGCTGGCCCGGCGCCAGGCGTTACTCGATGAGGTGGCGGCAGGTATCACGGCGCGTACCGGTGTCGAAACCCGCACGCTGGCCATCGATCTGGCTGCGCCAGAGGCTGCCGGTGAAGTGATCGCTGCGACCGAGGATCTCGATATCGGTTTCCTGGTCTACTGCGCTGGGGCAGATCCGCGCTTCCAGCCGTTCCTGTCCAGCCCGCTCGCGGACGCCGAATCGCTGGTGCAGCGCAACTGCATGGTGCCGATGCAGTTGTGCCACCGCTATGCCCAGCCCATGGTGGAGCGGGGTCGGGGCGGCATCGTCATCTTCGGGTCAGGGGCCGGATTTGCGGGCGGGCCGAACATGGTGGCCTACGGCGCGAGCAAGGCGTTCGACATGGTGTTCGCCGAGGCGCTGTGGACCGAACTGCACGACAAGGGCGTCGACGTCCTCGGGCTGATCCTCGGCAAGACCGACACCCCGGCCCTGCGCAAGCTCGAACATGAACGCGGTCAGATCTCCTCCCCTGAGGAGACACCGCCGGGCGCAGCATCCGTCGACGATGTGGTGGCGGCCGCATTCGCCAACCTCACCGACGGGCCGACCTGCCTGGTGGGCCCAGAGATTCAGGCGGCCGCGCAGCTGATGGCGTCGGTGAGCCGCAACGATGCGGTGCGGTTCATCGCGCAGGCGGTCACGGCGGCGATGGGCAGCTGATCCCGAAGCGGACGGGGACGGTCAACGGCCCTCGGATCGCCGGGGTGTCGCGCCATGACGGGGTGCCTACGAGTGCGGGGCGGCGGCGCAAGATGTGGCGTAGGGCGGCGGTCGTTTCCAGTCGGGCCAAAGGGGCGCCCAGGCAGTAGTGGGCGCCGTGCCCGAAGGTCAGCGGTGCGGGTCCGGGCCGGCCCGGCTTCACTCGGCATCAACAGCCTGCTCGGAGAACGCTTCGCCGCCAACCTGTTCCGCCGCGCAACGGCAGCCGCATCCGACGATGAGTATCTGAAGGAATGGACAGCTACCCTGGCCGGACGCGTCGAAGCACTCGGCTGACTTTGACCGACCTCGACAGGGGGCTTTCGTCGTGATTGCCTGAACACATGGGGCGGCTTTACCGGTATACCGATTTTCGTCGCGTCGCCGCGGACCCCGCCGTCGTTTGGGAGATTGTCTCCAACCATGAACGCATGTCCGAGTGGACACCTGCTCGCAGGGTAGTTCTGGAAAGTCTCGGTAGCCCTGATCGAAACGGCGTGGGCGCAATACGCGCCCTTCACATGTTCGGACCTGTTATCCGGGAACTCATCACAGTGTTCGAGCCGCCGACGACGCTGCAGTACCGCTTGATGTCAGGCCTGCCCTTTCGCGAGTACACAGGCCAGATCACCGTCGAGCCCACGGAAACCGGCAGCCTGATATCGACGGTTATCAGCTTCCGCACGATCATCCCGGGCACACAGATTCTCGTCGCCATCGCGATGCGTGTTGCCAGTGCGGGTGCAGTCCGCATGGCGTGCAGGCAGCGACCGCCGCGAATAGGTGACGCTTAGGGTCCGCGGACTGCTTTGCTGTCGTGGGTGGGGCGGTCGATCGGCCCTGAGGTGAGGGTTGCCGGGTCGAATGCTGTGGTGTTCCAGAGGTGTTCGATGTTGAGTGGGGTGGGTTGGTTCAGGTCGTCCCAGCCCAGGTCCCAGTCGGGTACCCACTGTGGGTCGGGGGCCAGGTGCCAATCGGGTTCGGGGTCTGGCGCGAACTGCCACGCGGGTTCGGGGTTTGGCTCCGGGTGGTATTCAGGCTCCGGGTGGCATTCGGGCCCCGGGTCGTATTCGGGCTCCTGGTCGCGTTCGGGTTCTGGGCCCGGGGGCGACGCGGGCCGTGGGTCCTGGTTGAGGTTCTGGTGCGGTTCGTCGCCCACGCCCACGCCCACGCCCGCGCCGTGTCCGTCGCCCTGACCGTCGCTGTCGTTGGGTGGGGTGAGTAGGAGTTCGGGGCGGTGGTGGTAGTTGATGCGGCGTTGGCCGTGGTCGAGGTCGGGTGGGGGGTGCCATTCGACTTCCCCGTGGTCGTTGATGGTGGTGGTGTAGCCGCCGTCGTCGTCGACCGAGCGGTTGTCGGGGCCGCAGGCCAGGGTCATGTCGTCGACGTTGGTGTTGCCGCCTTTGGCCCAGTCATTGTCGTGGTGGGCTTGGCAGCCGTAGGCACCGACGGTGCAGCCGGGTTTGGTGCAGCCGCCGTCGCGGGCGATGAGCATGATGCGTTGGGCGGGGCTGGCGATGCGGCGGGCCCGGAAATAGTTCAGCGCCGCTCCGGTGGCCTGGTCGAAGATCGCCAGGTAGTGACTGGCGTGGGCGCCCATCCGGATGACGTCTTTGATGGGGATTTTGGTGCCCCCGCCCGACACTCCGATCCCGGCGCGTGATTCGAGGTCTTGCAGGGTGGTGCGCACGATGATCGACACCGGTAGCCCGTTGAGCTGACCCAGGTCGGTCATCAACGCGATGCGCCCGATGACCAGCAGCGCGTCGTGTTGGCGTTGGGCCAGGCTGCGGTGATCGTTGTCGATCTGGGCTTGGCTGGGGGTGCCGGACGTGCAGGGTTGCTCGTCGTCGGGGTTGCACATGCCCGGCGCGGCGAACCGGGCGAACAGCACCTCCATCACCGCCGCCGCCTCGGGGGTGAGATTGGCCATCAACGCCGTCATGGCATCGCGGCCCTGTTTGGCCGTCGTCACCCCACGCCGGCGGGCGCGTTCGGTGTCATCGGGTTCGGGGCCGTCCTGATCGAGCAGGAACAGTCGCAGTTCGGCGGTGTCTTTGAGTTCTTTGGGCCCGACCCCGACCGCGACCCGGACCAGGTCGGCCTCGAACTGGTCCCGGGTGCTCTGATCGACAAACCCGGGCAACCGACCGACCACCTCACGCAGCACCTTGACGTGCTCGGCGGTGAGCAACCCCGCGCCCACCGCCGCGGCGACCACCGGCAACACCGGCGGTAGCGGTTGGCCGGTCAGGGCGCGGCGTGGCCCCAACTCGGCCGCCTCGCCCAGCCGGCGGGAAGCCTCAGTGCTCGACAGGCGCCACCGGACCCGCAACACCTCATTCCACGACTTGGCCCCCAACTCCCGCGGTGTGGACTGGGCCTGCAACCGGGCCAGCAGCCGATGCCACGACGCCGGCAGCTGACAGCTCAGCGTCTCGTACTCATCCATGACCGCCAACAGTTCAGCCCGCGACAGCACCCCCACATCGCACGCGGCGAACGCGTCGAACGCGGCCCGTAACGCCGCCACCGCCTCGACCGCACCCGCCTGCATGATTCGAACATACATTCGACCACCGACACAGCCGGTGGCTCCGAGCCCAGAGAACTAGACGCGGTCAGGCGCCCAGTAGGAAAGCATCTCGGCGAATGTCTCGAAGGCCGGCTTCGACACCCCGTAGGCCGCCTCGAAGTGGATGCTCAGCGGGAAGCCGAGATCGGCCACCCCGTCGATCACGCGCTTGTACAGGTCGAGCATCAGCTTGCGCTTCTCATCCGGGTCACGTTCGGCCAGCTGGCTGACGAACTCCTGCTCGGCGGCGACAGCCGCATTACCCGGATCCTGGATCAGCCAGTTGATCAACCCGACCTTGGACTCCATCTTCGGCACGAAACCGAACGACAGCAGGATCTCGGGCCGGTGTTCGGTGGTCTCGGCGAACTCTTTGAGGAAGCCGACGATGGCGTCCGAGTACAGCAGCTGAGTCATGCCGTACGTCGCGCCCTGCTCGCATTTGAAGTTGAACCGGCCCTGCTCACCGTCACGGGTCGGGATCAGGATGGCGCCCCGGTTGGGAACCAGCTGCTCATAGATCGAGAGAGCATCCGTGGGCGCGACGCCCTCACCCTCGCCGTCCTTCATGGTCCGCGGCACGCCGACGAAGGCGATGCCGTCGAAACCGGCCCCGCTCAGCTCGGTCAGGCGCTTGCCCAGCGCGTCCTGGTCCAGGAACGAGGTGACCTGCGTGCACAGGCCGCGCATGCCGGGCAGCTCGGGCCGCAGGATGTTCCAGTAGTCCAGGACATCCATCCGCGGCTTCATCTCGATCGGACGGTCGTCGTCCTCGTCGATCATCCCGGGAATCATCACGTGCTGAATCCGGCCTTCGATGCCGGTCTCGGCGGCCAAGGCGAGCACTTTCCGCGCCTCGTCGACGGGGTACTGCACGCCGCGTTCCAGGTTCGGCGGGACCAGTTCCAGCGCGATGGTGTTCAGGGGCACGGACTTGCTCCACATCTCATAACGTTCATTCGCAGCATGCCGGGCGGCACTGACCAGCAGCAGACGATGCCCTCCAGACTACGGAGCCAGGCTGGCAACCACACAGGTACCTCCCACTCGACGCCGCATTTCAGGCCAAGTACGGCGCCAAGCTAAGTAGCGTTCCGTGCCGCTTCGCCGCTCGTCCCGTGGTAGACCACCTGCATGGCTGAGCGCGTCACGTTCCCCAGTTCGACGGGTCCGATGCTGGCGGGTGTCATCGATCGGCCCGACGGCCCGGTGCGGGGCTGGGGTGTGTTCTCGCACGGTTTCACGCTCGGTAAAGACTCCCCGGCCGCCGCGCGGATCTGCAAGCAACTGGCCAGTGACGGCATCGGGATGCTGCGCTTCGACGCGCTCGGGCTGGGTGATTCCGAGGGCGACTGGGGTGACGGCTCGTTCACCGTCAAGGTCAACGACGTGGTCGCGGCGTGCACGTTCATGGCCGAGCGGGGCACCTCCGCCGACATTCTTATCGGGCATTCGTTCGGCGGTGCGGCGGTGATCGCCGCCGCCCGCCAGTCCCCCGGTGTACGGGCGGTGGTCACCGTCGGTGCCCCGTTTGACCCCACGCACATCGAGCGTCAGTACGACGCAGTCGTCGAGCAGGTCTGCGCCGAGGGCAGCGGCGAGTGGATGGTCGGCGGCAAGACGCTGACGCTCAAGCGGGCCTTCGTGGAGGATGTCCGCGCCGCCGAGCTGCGCGACAAGATCACGGCCCTCAAGATGCCGCTGCTGATCCTGCACTCCCCGACCGACAACACCGTCGGCATCCAGAACGCCAGCGACATCTTCTGGGCCGCCCGCCATCCCCGCAGCTTCGTCTCGCTGGAGGGTTCTCAACACCTTCTCACCGGGCCGGGGCAGGCCAAACGCGCCGGACGCATCATCGGCGCGTGGGCCGACGCCTACCTCGACGTGCGATAGCGTCGCTACATGTCTGACGCAGCCACTCAGATCGCGTTCGTGCAAGCCACCTGGCACCGCAACATCGTCGACAAGGCCCGCGACGGGTTCACCGAACAGATCGGCACCCACGGCTTCGCCGGTGACGCGCTGGAGTTCTTCGAAGTCCCCGGCGCCTTCGAAATTCCGCTCACCGCAAAGCGTCTGGCGCAGTCCGGGCGCTACCGCGCGATCGTCGCGGCCGGCCTGGTGGTCGACGGCGGCATCTACCGCCACGACTTCGTGGCCACCGCGGTGATCGACGGGCTGATGCGGGTGCAGCTCGACACCGACGTACCGGTGTTCTCGGTCGTGCTCACCCCGCACCATTTCCACGAGCACGACGAGCACGTCAACTACTTCACCAAGCACTTCGTCAAGAAGGGTGCCGAGGCCGCCAACGCCGTCGCGGCCACGCTGGCGTTGCACAGCACGCTGGGTTAGTCGCGCACCAGCGCGTCGCGTCCCGCGCGGATCATGTCCTCCCGCGCCACCACCTTGACGCGTTCGCGCCCTTGCACCTCACCGAGTGACACCTCGTGGGCATCGAGGCGCTCCCACTCCGCCCACGTGGTGTAGTCGACACCATTGCCCGACAGATGCGCGAGAATCGCGTCGGGATCACTGGTTTCGGGAGACCGCAGGCCCGGCAGATCGCTCAGCAGGCTGGCCACGGTTTCGGCTGCGTCGGACTTGGTATGCCCGATCAACCCGATCGGCCCCCGCTTGACCCATCCGGTCACGTATGCGGCGTCGATCAATCCGCCGTCGATGTCGAGCACCCGGCCGGCGTCGTTCGGCACCACACCGGCGTGATGGTCGAACGGCAGATCGGCCAGATGAGTGGAAAGGTAGCCGACGGCCCGGTACACCGCCTCGACCGGCCAGTCGGTGAATTCGCCGGTCCCCCGGACATTTCCGTCCCCGCAGAGCTCGGTGCGTTCGGTGCGCAGGCCCTCGACCCGGTCGGTGCCCAGCACCGCAACGGGCGCCTGGCACAGATGGAGGTGGATGCGGTGCGGCGCACCGGTCGGCTCGCGCTGGAGGTACTTCATCATGGTGTCCACGACCAGCCTGGTCGACTTGCTGGTGTTGATGGCGTGCTGGCTGGCGTCATCGATCTCGAAGCCCTCGGGATGCACGATGACATCGACGCTCGGTGAGTGCGACAGCTCACGAAACTCCATGGGGCTGAACTTGATCTGTGCCGGCCCGCGGCGGGCGAACACGTGGACGTCGGTGGCCTCGTTGGCCGCCAGCCCCTGGTAGACGTTGCCGGGGATCTCGGTGCTGAGTTGTTCGTCAGCCGGTTTGGCGAGCATTCGCGCGATGTCGAGGGCGACATTGCCTGCTCCGAGCACTGCAACGTTCTTGGCAGTCAACGGCCAGGTGCGGGGCACATCAGGATGTCCGTCGTACCAGGACACGAAGTCTGCGGCGCCGTAGCTTTCCGGCAGGTCGATGCCGGGGATGTCGAGTGCCCGGTCGGCGCGCGCCCCGGTGGAGAAGATCACCGCGTCGTAGTGACGCCGCAGGTCGGCCAGGCTCAGATCGGTGCCGTAGTGAACGTTGCCGATGAATCGCACGCTGTTCTCGTCACGGGAGAGCACCCGGCGCAGCGCCTTGATGATCTCCTTGATCCGCGGATGATCCGGGGCGACGCCGTAGCGAACGAGGCCGTAGGGCGCAGGCAATCGGTCGAACACGTCGACCCGCGCGTGCTCGTACTCCTTGGTCAGGATGTCGGCGGCGTAGATGCCCGCCGGGCCCGCACCGATGACTGCTACCTGGATCTTCCTCATGACCGCCCTTACTCAATTAGGTAAGGCAAGCCTAAATAAAGGCCGGTATCCCGCAAGACCTCCCCTACGAGATCCGCGTCACGTGGCGTCGCGCGCGGTCATACCCCCGTGGCGCGGCGCACGTGCTCGACGATCCGCTCGTAGACCTTCCGGGTGACGTCGCCGGCGTTGCTCATGATGTTGTAGCCGTGGTCGACGCGGGGCACCTCGTGATACTCGGCCAGAGACCCGACTGCGTCGAGTTTCTGGGCATACTGCCACGCCTCGTCGCGCAGCCGGTCGTACTCGGCGGTGACGATCAGCGCGGGGGCCATGCCGTCGATGCCGTCGGCGTTGGTGCCCCAGACCGGCGACGCCAGGCGGTCGGTGCGCCGGGCCCGATCGGGAATGTAGGCGGTGTCGAACACATCGCCCATCCACGGCTTCAACACGGCCTTGCCGCCCAGCGGTGAGTGCTTGTCCCGGGTGGCGGTCACGAGGTCCAGTGGCGGATAGTGCAGAACCTGCAGCGCGATCCGCGGCCCGCCGTTCTCCAGAGCCAGCCGCGACGCGCCGGCGGACAGGCTGCCGCCGGCACTCTGGCCGCCGACACACAAGCGGCTGCCGTCCCAGTCCCGCTCGGGCGCCGAGGCCCAGCCGAGCACGTCATAGATCTGCTCGACCGGGGTGGGGAAACGACGATGCGGGGCCAGCAGGTAATCCACGTTGAGCACAACGACGTTCGCGTACTCGGCAAGGAATCGGCACCACGGGTCGTCCTGCTCACGGTGGCCGACGACGAAGCCGCCGCCGTGGACATTGACGTACACCGGCGGCGGTGCCTCGCCGGCGGGCGGGCGGTACACCGTGGCGGCCACGTCACCATGGCGGGTGGGAATCGTCATAAAGGTTGTGCGGCCCGGAATTTCAGGGAAGCGGACCCCGGGCTTGGCCCATGGGTTCACCATCGCGGAGAACATCCGGGCCAGGGCATCGGCCGTCATCTGCTTGGTCAGTATGGACACGGTTTCCTTCGAATGAGCGGTCTGGCCAACAACAATCACTCGACGGTACCCGGGCTGGATCGGCTACCGCGGCTGCGCGGTTCAATTCAGGGTGTCGGACGGATTCTCGCCGAATGCGTGCCGGTAGGCGGCGGCGAAACGCCCGGTATGGGCGAATCCCCAGCGAGCCGCCACGGCTTGCACCGTCGTGGTCGTCGGGTCGGCCTTGAGCAGCTGCTGACGGGCGTGGTCCAGGCGCACCCGCCGCAGATATCCCATCGGCGAGACGTCGAGGTGGCGGCGGAACATGTACTGCAGCGCTCGGGGGGTGACGTAGACGGCCTCGGCGATGTCGACGAGGGCGATGTCGCGGTCGGCGTTGGCCTCGATATAGGCGACGGCCCGCCGCAGCAACGCCGGTTTCGCATCGCGCCGATCGGTCGGGCCGGGCTCCAGACCGGCGTTGGTCGGCATGGTGGCGATGACCGTCGCCGCCAACATCGAGGCGGTGGTCGAGGCGAGCAACGGCGGAACCGGTCCATCCGCGCCCCGCACCACCGAGCGCACGTACTCGATCGCGACCTTGAGCTGGTAACCGGCCTGCGGCGAGATCGGGCGGTGGCCCGCGATCCGCACCGGCCCGGCCGGCTCACCAGAGGCCGGCGTAGCGACGTGCCCCAGCATTTCGGTATCGAACATGGTCAGGTCATAGCCCGCTCGGCAAACCCGGCCCGAGTAGGGAAGCTCCGGCGGGGAGAACAACGTGACGTCACCGGGGCCGAAGACATCCGGCGGCTCGCCGATGAAGTTCTCCTCGATACGGCCCGAGTGCACGCGGCACAGACAGATCCGGTTGAGCGGATCAGCGTCGTATGACATGTGATAGTCGAGCTGGAGTTCGTCGAAACTGATCGGCCCGAGCCACTTCCGGACGATGCGCGTGCTCGGACGCTCACCAGGCCCCCGGCCGATCGACATCTTCGTGTAGGCGCGCGCCAGGAAGTCCTCGGTTTCGCCGAGGTCCGAACTGGTGAAATCAAGGTCTTCGTTCGCCGTCATCACGTTTCGCTCAAGGTGGTCAAACCGGGGGTTACTGCCCCCAGGTTAACCATCCTACCTGCAACGCTTACGTTGTAAACGGCGATCGGGCAGGCCCGCGCCGGCTGTCAGCCAGAACCGGCCGCCGGGCCGCCCGTGCCGACGACCGGCAGCCGGTGGTCGGCAAAGATCCGCAGGAGCGGGCGCAGCGCATCCCCGGGCACCACGTGCCAGGCCGCGTGCGTCCGATCGCATTCGTCGGCAAATGCCAACAGTTCGCGGAATCCGCTGACCGACATGAAATCGACCGCACGCAGATCCAGGACGAAGGGGATCCCGGGCCGATTGAGCCGACGGATCGCGGCGACCAGTCGGTCCGAGTTGCAGATATCGATCTCCCCCTCGACCACCAGTACGGTGGCCGGGCCGCGGACATGCGCGCAGACGCGCGCCCCGGAGCAGTCGATCACACCGATGTCGGACGATCGGACCGGCCGCAGTCGGCCGGAGTAATGAACAGCAGTCATGATGGCACCCCATCGCCTAGCTCTAGCTACCAGGACGAGGTAACCCTCGACCACGTGACCGGCTGTGTCCTCAACCCGCATCGAGGCTATCGCGATCAAGGTCGGCAGGCACCGCTGCGGACGATGCGTCCCCTGGCCCACTGACGCCGGAATGCTGTCCACGACAACGGTTCTCGGTATCTACGCACTCCCCGACGGGTCATGATCATTTCGTTGTCTGGATGACGGAGAGGCCCTGCGTGTTCGTTTATTGACCCGGCCGTAGGTCAGCGGTCGCCCCCGGCCACGCCTCACCCACTCGCCGGCAAACGTGAACATGTCTCATGTCAGGTATATGGGACGATCTAGAGGTGGTCACCCACAAGCCACTCCGGCGACGCCAACCCGTACAGGAGCGCAGCAGACGACGCGTCGAACGCATCCGGGCCGCCGCGCTCGAGCTACTGGAGACCAGGGGTGTCGACGCCGTAACCACCCGCGCCATCGCCCAACGGGCAGAGGTGCCGGTCGCGACGGTGTACCAGTTCTTCCCCAACCGGGACGCGATCCTGCAGGAGATCGTCTCCGACCACCTGGACCGGAGGGACGCCGAAGGCGCCGCGATCCTCGCCGCCTTGGCTCCGACCAGCCTCGCCGAGGTGGCTCACGGCATCTTCGAATTCCACTACGAGCACCTGCGCAACCATCCGCACCTGGTCAACCTGCATTACACGAGCCTGGCCAGCGGCCTGCTCGCCGACCCTCGCGCGCGCAGGGCGGATTTCGCCAGGGCCCTGCACGGGGCCTTGCTGCACTGGGGACTGCTGCGCGAGGGCACCGATCCCCTGGTCACGATGGTGGCGGTGGAGATGGGTGATCGGCTGTTGGAGATGGCCTTCCACGCCGGCCCGGAGAAAGACCGCGCGATCCTCACCGAGGGCGCACGGGCCCTGACCCAGTATCTGCAGGCCTACGCCGCACCCACCGCCTGATCGACGCGTTCCTGTTTGGCCGCGGCGAACCGGGCGAGGGTCCCGACGAACCCGTCGAGGTTCGCGGTCTGCACGACACGCAGCCGGTGGTCGGCGGTCCAGCGTCCGTCGCACCGTTCGAGTACGACGACGTCCACCGGTTCGTCGAACACCGGTGTCGCCACCCCAGGGGAAGCCGGATCGCGCCAGTTCTCGACGATGTGGACCTGCAGAGGCCTACCGTCGAGCCGCCGGACCCGCACGGCCGAAGCCGTCACCGAGACCGCGACGGTGGCGGTCGGGTAATCACCGCCGATACCCACCTGCACGACGTCGTCGACGAGCGGAACGGTGAGCAGGATCGATCCCGGTCTCAGTTGGTCCAGCAGGGCCGACGTACACGCACGCATGCCGTTAATGATTATCATTTTCATCAGCTGCGCTCAACTCAAGCCGCAACTGCACCGGTCAGAAGGTCAGCCGCGGCGACTACCGCTGCCGCTGCCACCCACCTCGGCGGCCAGCGGCGGCGGCAGCGGGGTGGTCGGCGTCGCGGAGACCGGAGCGCTCGGCGCGTCCTGAGCACCCGGGCGGTGGAAGTCGACCATCGACTCTTCCCGGATCACCTTCTCCCCGACGCTGAGGACCAGCGACTTCGCGCTCACCATGTACTCGATCCCCGCGTTCTCGGCGAGGAACGCGCCGTTGTCGTTGCTGGTGGCCGGCACGATCAACTTGGCGCCGTCGCGCAACCGCACCCCGCGGTACTCGTACTTGCCACCGGACACCGAACAGATCGCCACCCGGGAGGCATCGGTGCTGCCGAACAACACGGTCGCCTCGGCGCTGGCGCAACGCGCCGTGGAATCGACATAGCCCCGGGCATCACTGGCCGGGGCGGCGGAGGCCGCCGGAACTCCCACCGCGAGCAACATGACACCAGCCGTCACCGCAGCGGTGATGCAGCGACGTGGGGACCAGGGACCAGACATCGCCTACAACTGAACCACGGCTTTGCTGCTTACGGGAGCGTCAGCCCCGAGACACCACCGAATCGTTAGATCCCCGCAATACAGTCGATGATCAGGGTCGGCAGATTCAAGGGCCCTCCCGTCGGCCGTCCGCGCCGTTGACTGACTATGGTCAACGAATCGCCGGCTCTACGGCGGCGGACAGATCTGGGTCTAAGGCGCCAGGCTCCGCATGGTCCTGACCACGTAGTCCTCCAGCAGGGCGTCGCGAGTGGGCCAATCGTTGGTGGTGATCAGCAGCGCGTAGAAGCCGAGCAGGAAGAACACCGCGCTGTTCCACGGGTTGACGTCGGCGGCGGCCGCACCCTGCTGCTGGGCCAATTCGATCTCCCGGGCCACCCCGGAGATCACCGGGTGTTCCTGACTTTCCGGCGCCGGCGGGCGGGTCTGCGAGAAGTGAAGGGCCAGAAAATCTTTGAACAGCACCCCGCCGAGACGGCGTTCCAGGCCGATCACCAGCCGCATGGCCTCACGCAGCCCGTCCTCCAGGCTGTGCGGCTTCTTGAGGAACTGGGTGTACTGCTTGGCGATACGTTCCTCCTCGCGCTGCTCGAGCTCCAGGAGCACGTGTTCCTTGGTGGGGAAATGGAAGAAGAACGTGCCGTGCGCGACGCCGGCGGCGGTGACGATCGCGCCGACGTCCGCGTCGGCCATCCCCGCTCTCTTGAATTCCGCGATCGCCGCACCCATCAACCGCTCACGCGTCTGCAGGCGCTTCGCCTCACGCGCAGACAGCCCGTCTGCCACAGCCATCCGATCCCTTCATATTGACCCGACTCAACGAACCGATTCACCCCGAATCTAACGTGTGGCCGCATCTCGCAGAATCTGCTGCAGCCGGTCCAGCGGATCCCCGGCACTCGGGTCGAGCCGGTTGCCCGGGTCGGTGGGTGCCGTGCCGGCCGACGCCGGCGGCGGGGCCTGCACCGGCGGGGGCGGCGGCGCGGCCGGTGGCAAGACAGCTGCGGCCTGATCGATCTTCCCGTTCAACCGGGCCCGCGCCTCATCGCGGACGGTGCGGCGATCCGGGTCCGGGTCGGAATTGCCGGCGAAGCACCCGTCCGGTGCCCGGTCCACCACATCCCGTGCGGCCAGGTACTGGGTCTGGGCGGTCCGATTGTCGGCCACCGCTGCGGCGCGGTCCCCGAGCGTCTCCCTGACCAGCTCCAGATTGACCATGGCCGAACATGTTTCGCCGCTGTCGAGGCGCTCCGCTGCCGCCGCGAAGTGGCGATCCGCGTCGGCGAGCCGATCTTCGAGCACCGCCAGGCCGCCGGCGGCGAAGTCCGCCTTGCCCGGCTCGACGACATCGAACACCTGGAGCATCGCGACCTCGCGCGCCATCGCCGCCGCGTCGCGGTCGGTGAAGCTGGACCCCGCCGAGGCCCCGATCACCACGACCGACAGCAGTTTGACCACGGCCACGACGGCCACCAGCGCCACCGGGGCGGAATACAGCAGCAGACGTCGGCGCAATGTACTCATGGCCGCGGCCCGACATCGATGGACTGGGTGCGCCGGAACTCGCGGAGCACCAGGTACAGCTCGACCAGGAGGAGCAGCGCGGCGGCGCCGGCGAAGACCCAATACAGCCTGGTGGCGGTGGTCACCGGTGGGACAGCCGGGACCTGCCCGCCGGCGTCGGCGTCGGCTCCGAGCCGGTCCGCCAGCGGTGTCGCGTCGGTCCGCGACACGAACGGCACCCCGATCTGATCGGCGACGCCACGCAGCGCCTGCGAGCCGACGCTGCCGTAGCCCAGCACCGCACCGCCATCCACGGCGTTCTCCGGCAGCTGGAATTCACGCTGCGGCGCTTGCGATTCCGCGGCTCCGGCGCCGAGGTAGAACACCAGATTCTGGGCTCGCGGGAATTGCTGCACCGCGCTGATCAGTTGGTAGCGCAGCACGCTGGCGGCCGCGCCGACATTGGCATCCGGTGTCGCCGCGTACGCGTCCATGGCCGACACCACCGGGCGCAGGCTCCACGTATCGGCGGACAGCGGCCATTCCACCGCCGGGCGGTCGGCGAAGGAGATCAGCGCGAAGCGCGCGTTGGGATGGCGTTCGATCAACGCCGCGATGTCGTCGCGGGCCCCCGCCATCCGAGAGCGGCCGGCGGCGTCCGGCTCGGACATCTCCGGTGACCGATCGAGGATCACGAAGATGCTGGGTTCGAGATCACCGGCCGGCCGGGGCACGGTGTCGCGTCGCCCACCCACCGTGGGACCCACGGCCGCCACGAGCAGCAGCAGGCCGGCCGTCGTCAGCGCGGACCAGCGCCACACCGCGGGCCAGCCGCCACCACGCGCCCGGACCCGTCCGAAGGTCATCACGCGGGCCGCGATCAGCACCACCGCGAGCGCTGCGAGCAGCAGCGGCGGCAGCACCGGCTCCAGGCTCATCGCCGCATCACCACCGGCCACCACCACAGCACCGTCAACGCCAGCAACCCGAGCAACACCGGAAGCCCGGGGGTTTCGGCAGACCGGACCTCCGCGGTGTCGCCGGTTGTCCCCGCTTGCGGTGGGTGCTCCCGGATCTCGGTCAGATGCGCGGCCACGTCGGCCGAATCAGCGAACCACCGCCCGCCGGTGTCGCGGGTCAGGTCCGCCACGACGCCAGGTCCGGGGGTGATGGCGTTGACCTGCACGCCCGCCGTGAGGGCCAGATCGCGGAGACGGTCCCGGGTGAACAGCGGCGCGGTGCCGCCGGGCAGCGATTCGGGTCCCACGTAGATCAGTGACCGCCGTTGTCCGGCCTTCTCCTCGAACGACGGGAAACCGGTCAGGCACAGGGCCAGCACGTCCTCGACGCTTGCGGCGTAATCGACGTAGGCCACCGGCGCGACGAACGGCCGGGTTCCGTCCTGCTGGGCGAACGCACCGAATTGGGCTGCCGCGTACTGATAGTCGCGGGTGAGCGGGATGACGCGACGGTTCGCCGAGGTCAGTCCGATCCGGTCGGTCCCGAAAGAACCGACCCGATCGGCGAAATACCGCAGCGTGGTGCTGACGACCGGTTCGGTGACCGGGCCACCGACACAGACCATGATGTCCTCCGGCGTCGCGATCTGGCCGGCCCTCGTCCACGACGGCAACCCAACGGGTCGCGCGGTCACCACCACCGACGACACGAAGGCCAGCGTCAGCATCACCATGGCGATCACGGCGGACATGGTCTGCAACCGCGCGGCCCGCACGTATTCGGGCAGCCGGGTCAGCCGCCCGGTATTGGCCAGCGGTCTCAGGTCGTCGGGGTGGACCGACTGCTTCAACAGCAGGGCCAGGCCGACGCACCCGGCAAGTGCGAGGCAACCGATGATGCCCACCGTCCACCAGATCAGGTCCATCCGCGGATCAGCTCCTCGGTGGTGTCGCTGGCCTCACCGGCGTCGAGCGGTGAGTGGTGATTGAACTGAATGTCGGTGAGCTCGGCCAGGATCGGTGCGGCCGGCGCCGCGGCGCTGCCGGCGATGGCGTCGACCTGCATGTACTGGGCCTGGACCCCGGTGGCGGAATGCAGGAACGCGCGCAGCTCGCGGCTCAGCGCGGCGCCGGCCGGTGCCGCGCCGAGATCACCTGCCCGGTAACGGTTTCCGATCAATCGGACGGCGCGGGCCGACCGGCGGCGCAGGTACTCGGCGCGCGCTGCGCCGACGACAGGCAGGTCCCGCACCGGGCGGCGCTGCGACGTCAGCAGGAACACGCCCGCATACCAGGCGGCGAGCAACAGGATCAGGCCGATCGCGATCCACAGCCACACGGGCGAGTAGGGCGTGGGGCCGATCACGTGGCGCAGCAGGTCATCCGGCACGGGCGTACACCCCGGTCATCGCGGTCAGCGCCGCCCTGATCCGCATGCTGCCGGTGACCCGCGCGTGCGGAACCCGCTGAATCGTCAAGAACTCGGAAAGCTCTTCGCGACGCCGGGTTTCGGCCCGCTGGTAGGCCTCGATCACATGCCTGTCCAGGTCCGCCACGATGGGCCGGCCGTCGGCGACTTCGTAGCTGCGGCCGGTCTGCCGATGTGCGCTCGCCGCGGGCATGTCGCTGACCAGGGCCCACAGCACATCGTGGCGGGCCGTCAGGGAGCCGAGCACCTCGGTCAACCGGTCACTGACCTCCGGTTCGTCGGATACCACGAAGATCAGCAACCGGTGCCGGTAATGACGGGCGACCCACTCGAGCTGAACCAGGATGTCGCTGGGCCCGGGCTGGTCGGTGGTGTGGTGCTGGAACCGGTGCAGCATGCTTTCGATGTGGGTCTCCCCGCGGCGCAACCGGATGTCCACGTTGCCGCGACGGTCCCCGAGCACCATGGCGATCTCGTCGGACCGGGGCAGTGTCATCAGTCCGATGGCGCCGATGAGATTCAGCGCCACAGTCCTCTTCAGCTCACCTGACGGTGCCAGGGCGCAGACGTTGCGGCCGGCGTCGGCGACCACGAGGACCTTGTGGTGCTTCTCCGAGACGAACCGTTTGATCAGGGTGTGCCCGGAGCGTGCGGTGGCCTTCCAGTCGATGTCGCGGACGTCGTCACCGGGGACGTAGGGGCGCAGCTCGTCGAATTCCAGGCTGCGCGTGTGGATCAGGGCATAGCGGCCACCTTCGAGCAACCCACCCACGTCGCGGCCGGCATACGCCTTTGCGGAGTCCAAGTACCTGCCCACGACGGCCTCACGGGACCTGGACCGCGCGCAGCACCGCATCGACGACGACGTCGGGGGTGATCCGGGCGGTCGCCGCCTCGAAGCCGAGGATCAGCCGGTGCCGCAGCACCCGGTGGGCCAGCCGGGCGATGTCGTCGGGCACCACGTGGTCGCGGCCGCGCAACACGGCCAGGGCCCGCGCGGTCCGGCAGAACGCGAGCGTGGCCCGCGGGCTGGCCCCGTACTCGATCACCCGGGCGAGGTTCGCCGGCAGGTGCCGACCGGGCTCGCGGGTGACGGCGACCAGCCGGCTGGCGTATTCGACCAGTGCGCGGTCCAGATAGACCGAGGCGACGATGTCCTGGACCCGGCGCACGTCGTCGATGGTGACGACAGGCTCGGCACGGTGCCCGCGGTCGTAGAGGCCGGCGTCCATTCGGGCCGCGATCTCGACCTCATCCTCGATCGTCGGATAGCCCACGATCTCCTTGAGCATGAACCGGTCGGTCTGGGCCTCCGACAGCGGATAGGTGCCCTCCTGGTCGACGGGATTCTGCGTGGCGATGACGAGAAATGGTTCGGGGATGGGATATTCGACGCCGGCGATCGTGGTCTGCCGTTCCTCCATCGCCTCCAGCATGGCGCTCTGCGTCTTGGCACTGGAGCGGTTGATCTCGTCGAGCAACACGATGTTGGCGTGCACCGGGCCGAGCTGGGTGGCGAAGGAATTGTGGGCGGCCTCGTAGATCTGCGTGCCGACGATGTCGCTGGGCAGGAGATCCGGCGTGCATTGGATACGGCGGAAGCTGCCGTCGATCGACTCGGCCACGACCCGGGCCGCGGTGGTCTTTGCCAGTCCGGGCACACTCTCCAGCAGCAGGTGCCCACCGGCGAGCAACGCGACCAACATCGATTCGCGCAGGTGGTCCTGCCCTACCACCCGGGTGGCGAACGCCGAGGTCACCGCACCCACGATGCGCTGGGCTTCGGCGGCGTCGCGCTGGTCAACCTGCAATCGCGGTGCCGTCATGGATCCTCTCCGGTCGGTCGTCCCCCTTCCCAGACCAACACGATGTACCCAGACTTTGCCGACTTCATGCCCTGGCAAGCGGTTGCACGGCCGTTCCGGGCGGGGATTAGCGCCGACGCCGGCCCGGGTATCCGGGCGTCATCCAGGCGCAGAAGGGAATCTCGATGAACCGCAACGATTCGCTACCGAACCCCGACACAGGTTTGGTGCTGACGCACTTTCTCACCGTCACCGACGTGCCCCGCTCGAGGGCTTTCTACAGCGACGTGCTCGGCGGCGAGGTGGTGATGGCCGAAGACCCGTGCATCGTGAAGCTGGCCAACAGTTGGCTGATCATGAACCCCGGCGGTGGCCCCACGCCGGACAAACCGGACATCACGTTGCGGCCGCCGAGCGATCCGCACACCGCGACCAGCTTCCTGAACATCCGGGTGGCCGACATCGAGGAGTGCTACCGCGAATGGAGCTCGAAAGGTGCCGAGTTCCTGACCCCACCCATCGACCGCAAGGCCGAAGTCCGCTGCTACATGCGCGATCCCGACGGCTACCTCATCGAGGTGGGACAGATGACCGGCCTGTTGAGAGGTGTTCACGCCGGGACGGGCTCACCGACCTGACGTCGCCTCGCATCTCGTTCGACCCGCCGGGGCCACCAGAACCAGCGGCCGAGCAGCACGGCGATGGGCGGCACCACGAAGGTCCGGACCACCATGGTGTCGATCAGCAGACCGATGCCGATGGTGGATCCCACCTGGGCGATCGTCACAACGTTGGCACCCAGCATCGCGAACATCGTGAGTCCGAAGACGATCCCGGCGACGGTCACGACGCTGCCGGTCCCGGCGAACGCCCGGATCGTGGCGGTGCGGATGCCCGCGTGGGCCTCGTCGCGCAGCCGCATCGCCAGCAGCAGGTTGTAATCCGCCCCGACCGCGACCAGGGCGATGAACGCCAAGGCCGGCACGGCCCAGTGCAGGGGCTGACCGACGAGGTGCTGCCAGATCGCCGCGCTGGCGCCGAGTGCGGAGACGTAGGAGAGCGTGACGGTGGCCAGCACGGCGATTCCGGCGACCGGGCTGCGCAACATGCCGGCGACGATCACGAAAATCAGGATGAGCGTGGCGATCACGAGCAGCGTGAAGTCGTGTTGCACGTAGGTGATGAGCTCGGCGGTGGCCGTCCCGACCCCGGTGAGGTCGACGACGCCGCTGCCCGCAAGCGGGGTGTCCTTGAGCGCCTCGCCGGCCGCGATCCGGATCTCGGTGGACCGATCCGCACCGTCGCGCCCCCAGGATTCGCCGTCGCCGTACACCAGCAGCCGGGTGGCACGGCCGTCGGGAGAGAACATCATCCCCATCACCCGGCGGTATTCGGGGTCGTCGAAAGTCCTTGGCGGCAGGTAGAACCCGCCCTCCGAACTGCCGTCGAAATCGGCACTCAGCTGCGACAGGTACCCGGTCATCTGTTCCATCTGCGGTCCGACCGAGCCCAGGCTGGAGCGCAGCGAGGCTGTCAGACCGCGCAATTGCGTCAGCGCCGCGCGCATCGTGGCCACGCCCTGGGCCGCGCCGTCCAGCGAGTCGGTGGCGCCGGCGGCGCCCTCTCGCAGAGCACCGGCGCCGCCGGCGAGCCTGCCGGTGGCGCTGACCGCATCGTCGAGCGGTGCGACGATCTTCTGCACCGTCGAGCAGATCGGGTTTCCCGCGCAATCGGGGGTGTTGTTGACGAACTGACGCAGCGGATCGGCATATCCGGACACCGTCTGCAGATTGCCCTGCAGCCCGGTCATCCCGGCACCGATGTCCTGCGAACCGGCGCCGACGCGGTCCAGACCGTCCACCGCACCGGTCAGCCCACGTTGCATGCCGTCCAGGGAGGCGTCGAGCTGATCGATCGTGGCCAGCACGGTGTCCACCGACGCCATCCCGTCGAGCGCGGATTGCGCTGTGCCGTCGAGCTGTTCGCCGATCTGACCGGCCTGGTAGGTCAACGTGCCCTGGCGCACCGGGGTGCCGGCCGGCCGGCTGGCCGATTGCACCGTCCGAACCCCACGCACGTCGAGAATCCTTCTGGTGACGCGCTCGATGGTGATCAGCCCGGCCGGGGTGCGCAGATCGTGATCGGCCTCGATCGACACGATCTCGGGCAGCAGGCGATTGTCCGGGAACCGGCCATGGATCGCCTGATATCCGCGGCTCGAGTCGGTGCTGGCCGGCTGAGCTGCCAGTTCCGCGAAGGTGATCTTGGCACCGAGAAGCGGCAGCGCGCAGACGATCAGCGCGGCCACCGCGACCACGAGCACCGGCCCCGGCCAGCGGGCCACTGCCGTGCCGATCCGGCGCCAGCGCCGGCTGATCTTCGCGGCGCGGGGCTCGAGCCAGCCGCGCCGGGAGGCCAGGCCGATCAATGCCGGGGTGAGGGTGAGCGCACCCAGCATCGCCGCGAGAACGCCTATCCCACTGGGTATCCCCGCACTGCGCAGGAAGTTCACCTTGGCGAAGCTGAGGCAGAACAGGGCGGTCGCGATGGTGGCGGAGGATCCGGCGATCACCGGCGCCACCCGACGGTAGGCGTCGGCCAGTGCGTCCGGCGCCGGCATGCCGGACCGGCGGTTCTCGTGATAGCGGCCGATCAGGAAGATCCCGTAGTCGGTACCCGCACCCAACACCATCGCCGACATCAACGCCACCGAGAACACCGACACCTCGATCACGCCGTGCTCACCGAGCAGCGCGACCACGGGGCGGGCGACCGCCAGGGACAGGCCGACGGCGGCCAACGGCACCGCCGCGGTGATCGGCGAGCGGTAGACGAACAACAACAGTGCGGCGATCAGACCGACGGTCAAGACGGTGATCTTCGCCAATTGCGCGTCCAGGGCAGTGAATTCGTCGACCAGGCTGGGGCCGGGGCCGGTCACATGGGTGCGCAGTCCGGCCGGCGTGCCGACCGCGTCGACGGCGGCACGCAGGGCTGCCACGGCCTCGGTGGCGGTGCTGCTGCCGAGTTGGCCGGAGAGCCGGGCCATCAGGTAGGCCGCCTTGTGGTCCCGACTCTCGAAAACCGCTGCGGCGGCCGGGTCGTCCCACAGGTCCATCACCGATTCGACCCCGGGGGTCGCTGTGCGCAGCCGGTCGGCCAGCGTTCGGTAGTACGCGCGGTCGGCGTCGCCCAGTTCCCGGTCGGCGTCGAGCACGACGTAGGCGATGTTGTTGCTGTCGGAATCCCCGAACCGGCTACCCATCCGCTGCGCTGCCTGGGTGGCGCCCGAGTCAGCCGGGAAGAACGCCCGCGACTGCTCTTTGACGACATGTTCGAGTTGCGGCACCGCGACGTTGCCGATGCCGGCCAGCACCACCCAGACCGCCATGACCAGGAGTGCGTACCGGCTCATGGCCCGGGCAACGGTCTCTGACATCGGCTCCCCCACCGTCATAACAATGTTATTGGCAGGTATAACATTGTTATGGCAGCATGTCCATCACGATGGGGACGATGGGAATTCGCGAGCGCCTGATCGAGGAAAGCCTCCAGGTCCTGGAGGAGAGCGGGCCCGAGGCGCTCAACGCGCGCATGCTCGCCAAGCGGATCGGCGCCTCCACGATGGCGGTCTACACGCACTTCGACGGCATGCCCGGCCTGTACGAGGCGCTGGTGCGGGAGTCCTTCGTCCGATTCGGCGACCACCTCGGCCGGCGCGACGACACCGACGACCCGGTTGCCGATCTGCTCGCCTCCGGCCTGGCCTACCGCGAATACGCGCTGACCTACCCGCAGCGCTACCGCATGATGTTCGGGATCACCTCACCGTCGATCGCGCTGCCCATCGGTCGCGATCTCACCGTCGACGGCAACCCGGCCGACCTGTCCGAGATCAACTCGGTGTTCGCCCAGATCCCGGCTTTCGTCCGGCGCTGTATGGAGGCCGGCGCCATCGACGAAAGCGATCCGGTGGCCGTCGCCGCCCAGATCTGGACCATGATGCACGGCTACGTCCTGGCCGAGATCATCGGCGTCTTCGGCACCGACGGCGGCGGGGTCCCTCGGGTGCTGGCCCCGCACATCACCAACCTCCTCGTCGGCCTCGGCGGCGACCGCGCACGCATCCACCGGTCCTTCGAGCGGTTGGCTCCCCCCGCGACACCGCCACGCCCGAACCCGCCCGCGACGGCGACCGTCCGGCGCGGGCGCCGCAGCGGCAACCCCTGACCCCGCTCAGGGCTTGAGCATGACCTTGACGGCGCCGTCCTGCTTCTTCTGGAAGATGTCGTAGCCGTGCGGGGCCTCGTCGAGCGGTAGGACGTGGGTGGCGAAGCCGTCGACTCCCAGTGGGTCGTCATCGCCGAGCAGCGGCAGGATGTCGTCGACCCACTTCTTGACGTTGGCCTGGCCCATGCGCAGCTGGACCTGCTTGTCGAACAGGGTCAGCATCGGCAACGGGTCGGCCATGCCGCCGTAGACGCCGATCAGCGAGATGGTGCCGCCGCGGCGCACGGTGTCGATCGCCGTATAGAACGCGTCGAGCCGGTCCAGCCCCACGGTTTGCATCAACGGTTTGGCGATGGCATCGGGCATCAGCGCGGTCACCTTCTGCAGTGTCGAGGCCACGGGTGAGCCGTGGGCCTCCATTCCGACGGCGTCGATCACCGAATCCGTCCCGCGGCCCGCGGTCATCGTCCGCACCGCATCCCCCACCGACCCGTCCAGTGAGTCCAGGTCGATCGTGGAGATACCCCGCGCTTCGGCACGGGCCAGCCGGTCCCGGACGCGGTCCACCGCGATCACGCGGTAGCCGAGATGCGCTGCGATGCGGGCTGCCATGTCCCCGATCGGACCGAGGCCGAGCACCGTGACGGATCCGCCGTCGGGAATCTCCGCGTACGCGACGGCCTGCCAGGCCGTGGGCAGCACGTCCGAGAGGTAGACGAACCTCGAATCCGGTGGCCCCTCCGGCACTTTGATGTGGGTGAACTGGGCCTGGGGCACCCTGAGGTACTCGGCTTGGCCGCCGGGGACGCTGCCGTACAGCTCCGAGTAGCCGAACAGTGCCGCGCCCATACCCCGATCGCGGACCTGGGTCGTCTCGCATTGCGTGTAGAGCTGCAGATCGCACATGTAGCAGTGCCCGCACGAAATCTGAAAGGGGATGACCACGCGGTCGCCCACGGACAGGTTGTCGACGCCCGAGCCCACCTCCTGGACGAGGCCCATCGGTTCGTGGCCCAGGATGTCGCCCGGATGCATGAAGGCGCCGAGCACTTCGTAGAGGTGCAGGTCCGAGCCACAGATGTTGGTCGAGGTCACCTCGATGACCGCGTCGGTGGGCTCGCGAATCTCAGGGTCGGGCACGGTGTCGACCCGCACGTCCCGCCGGCCGTGCCAGGTAACGGCTTTCACAGGTGCTCTCCCATCGCTCGCGGTGTCGCAGGTGGGGGCTACCCCGCCAGCCCGGCGCCAAACCGGCACCGCCATGGCCGAGAATGGTCGGGTGGCGCAGAGCTGGGATGGGTTCGACCGGTTCGTCGGGCTCCTCGATTACCCGATGTTCGTCGTGACCGCGCGAGCCGAGGCCGGCCCGGCGGGCTGCCTGGTGGGATTCACCACGCAGGCAAGCATCGATCCACCCCGGTTCCTGGCCGCGATCTCGAAGAACAACCACACCTTTGCCGCCGCCGAATCGGCGACCCACCTCGGTGTGCACCTGCTCGCCCGCGACGACCTGGAGTTGGCCCGCTGGTTCGGCGGGCAGACCGGCGACGAGGTCGACAAGTTCGCCGAATGCCGTTGGCATACCGGCCCCGCCGCGACCCCGATCCTCGATGCCGCGCCGGCCTGGTTCGTGGGGGTCATCCTCGACCGCTTCGATCTCGGTGACCACGTCGGGTACCTGTTGAATCCGGTTGCCGGCCAAGCGCCCGACGAACCGGAACCCTGGGTCAGTCTCACCGATGTGGCCGACCTCGAGCCCGGCCACGAGGCCTGACGCTACCTCCAGGCGAACACCGGCTGTTCGAGCTCGCCGACCGGATCGGTGCGGCCCTCGAGGCCCAGCCAACGCATCTGCAGCAGGACCGCGCCGGTCGGCGCGTGAATCAGATCGTTGCCCAACGGAATCTGCACCACCGGGCGCGGGCTCTCCGGGATCGTGATGAACCGCGGCGAATCCGGACGCTGCAGTTGGTGCAATCCGACCCGGTAGACCGCCACCACCTCGTCGGGTGCGGGACGCAGATCCAACCGGCCGCCGCCCCAGATCACCACCGGAGTGATCACATAACCGGAGCGGGTCGGGTAATCGTCGAGCAGGCCGAGCACCGCCGAATCGGGCAGGTTCACCCCGACCTCTTCGTCCAGCTCCCGCAGGGCGGCCTCGACCGCGGACTCACCGGGATCCAGCCTGCCACCGGGCAACGCCCACTGCGCCGCATGGGACGACAGCCGAGAGGCCCTGCGGCACAACAGAAACGCCGCTCCGCCAGACACGTCGACCATGCGGCCGTCCAAACCGGGTTCCGGCATCGGCCGTCCCCCGATCCAGTCGTCGACCGGCGCCGGATCCACTCGATCCTCGCCGAGCTCCGAGTCCACCACCACCACCGCGACCGCCGCGTGCCGTTTCGTCGGGTCGGTCACCCGGCGTCGTTCATGCCCGGCCAGGTTCGCACCGATCTGTTGCCGCAGCGCTTCGTCATAGGCGATCGTCACCGCTCGACCATAAGCGGGACGCGGTGAACCGGACCGGTGAGGTCACGACGTGGGCTGGTCGGCCTTGCGGGTCTGCTGATAGAGCGCGAGCTTCCATCCGTCGGAGGTCCGGTGGTAGACGCTGGACATGGCGCCGACGAAGGCGGGATCGTCCCCGTCGCGGTACGCCGTGGCCTGGTACACCAGGGCGGCGTTGTCGTCGTCGGCAGTAACCAAGTGGACCCCGCTGAGCTCGTAGGCGCGCCACGGCGGGGATTGCGCGAGGGCACTGACGACGGTGTTGCGGTCCATCACCATGCCGTTCGCGAGGACCATGACGGCGTCGGGCAGCATCACCTCGCCGTAGAAGTCGGCGCCGCTCGACTCGCAGAGCGAGTCCCACCCGGCCCGTTCGATCTTCAGGAGTTCATCGAGCACTGGACTGGTCATCGTTATGCAATACCCGCTGCACAGCGCCACCATGTCTGCGCACAGCTGTGAAAACAGTGGTAGAAGTGGTTACTGGGTACAGCGGTTCACATGGGACAGATCTGATCGAGGAGAGGCATGCCTGTCGGCGGGTGGGCCCGGCGCACCGGCAGCCGGGTAGGCATGGCAGCGGTGGCTGCTGCCGTCGCGATGTGCCCACTCGTGGCTCCCCTGTCTTCGGCCGCGCCGGACTGTCCAGACATCGAGGTCGTGTTCGCCCGCGGCACCGACGAACCCGCCGGCATCGGCAATGTCGGCAAGGCGTTCGTCGACACGCTGAAACCCATGGTCAAAGGCTCCACCGTCGGTACCTACGCGGTGCAGTACCCCGCATCGTGGGACTTCATGAAGGCCGCGGCGGGAGCCACCGACATGAGCAAACGCATCCAGGCCACGGCGGCGCGCTGCCCCAAGACCAAGATCGTGATGGGCGGCTATTCGCAGGGCGCGGCCGTGGTCGACGTCGTGGCGACCTCCCCCGTCGGCGGCCTCGGGTACACCGCACCGTTGCCTGCCGCGGTCGTCCCGCGCATCGCGTCGGTCGTCGTCTTCGGCAACCCGTCGGCGCGCCTCGGTCAGCCCCTGACCAGGATGAGCCCGGACTTCGGCGCCAGGACCGCAGACCTGTGCAACACCAACGACCCGATCTGTTCGCTGGGCCAGGACTGGAATGCGCACATCACCTATCCGAAATCGGGCCTGATCAAGCTCGCCGCCCAGTGGGTCACGCGTCACGTCCGGCCGCCGCCTCCAGCTCCCGCTGCTCGACGCTGAGAACCGGATAGAGCCGGTGGGTCCCGGGCAGACCCTTCAGTGCGACCTCGCGCGCGCCGCCCAACACGATGTCGTCGAGATGCCGGACCGCGTCTCCGACCGGCTCGCTGACCAGGATCTCGCCACCGTCGGCCTGGCCCGCGACCCGGGCCGCCATCGCGACGTCGAGCCCGAACAAGTCATCGCCGCGGCGCACCGACGTGCCCATGTGCACGCCGATCCGCACCCGGATCGACGCCCACCGCTGGGGGTTCTCCGCGAGCGCGCACTGCACGTCCGTGGCGAACCGGACCGCGTTCTCCGGGTCGGCGAAGGCGATCATGAACCCGTCGCCCTGTGTCTTGACCACGTGGCCGCCGTGCCGGTCCACCCGGGTCTGAACGAGCTTGTTGTGCTTCTCCAGCAGCTTCACCCAGGCCCGGTCACCCATCGCGGCGTTGCTCTCGGTCGAGCCCTCGATGTCGGAGAAGACGATGACGACGCGACCGTCGGCGGTCAGCCGGGCCAGGTCCGGGCGCTCCACCTGGGCCCAGCCGGCCAGGTCCTCGATGGAGTTGCGCACCGTGGCGCCCAGCCCCTTGTTTATCAGCATGTCCGCGGTTTGAAACACGGTCTTGATCGCCAGTGGCGCCACACCCCGACGACGCTTCCGACGGCGATCATCGTCCTCGAGCTTCATGCGCTCGATCTCACGCCTGGCCTTTGTCAGCTGGCGTCGGCTCACGATGAACAGCACCAGGAACGTGACGAACGCCGCGAACAGCACGACGACCACCACCAGCAACACGGACTCAAGAGTGGTCGGCACCGGCACCCGCTGATTATCGGCCACGCGACGACGACTCCACCGGCCCACATGTCACATTTCGTCCAGCGGCGGTGTCTTGAGGGGGTAATCACCATCGACTAGGAGTCACCATGGATGCTCGCTTGAACCTGTTCGAGAACCCGACCGCCGTCAAGATGCTCAAGTACGTCACCTCGGCGGGCAAGGTGATCACCGACTCGACGCTGCCCAGGACCACGAGGGAACTGGTGGCGTTGCGCGCCAGCCAGATCAACGGCTGTGGCTTCTGCACCGACATGCACACCAAGGATGCGGTTGCCGCCGGGGAGACCCAGCAGCGGCTGCATCTGGTCGCGGTCTGGAGGGAGGCCACGGTGTTCACCGAGGCCGAACGCGCGGCCCTGGAGTTGACCGAGCAAGGCACCCGGATCGCCGATGCGGCAGGCGGGGTCAGCGACGACGTGTGGGCGAATGCGGTCAAGCATTACGACGAGGATCAGCTGGCCGCGCTGGTCTGCCTGATCGCCTTCATGAACACCGTCAACCGCTTGAACGTCATCATCCAGCAGCCCGCCGGCGACTACCAGCCGGGCCAGTTCGGATAACGGCGCGCGCGTTCGTAACGCTGTGGCGGCCGAACCGCCAGTTTTCCGTCACAGCGTTACGAACGTGGACCGTGCCTGGGCGATCGAAGGTGCGGGCGAACTGGCACGCTGGTCATCAACATGACCACTCCCCTGCTCGATGACCCCAGCGACCTGTCTGCGTTGCAAGCCAATGGCGGCGACGCCGACACGCTGTTCGCCGACTTCGCCGGCTGGGCCGAGGCCAACGGCACCACGCTGTACCCGGCACAGGAGGAGGCGCTGATCGAGCTGGTCAGCGGGGCGAACGTGATCCTCGCGACGCCGACGGGTTCGGGCAAGTCTCTGGTGGCCACCGGGGCGATCTATGCGGCACTCGCCGCGGACCGCGTCAGTTTCTACACCGCCCCGATCAAGGCGTTGGTCAGTGAGAAGTTCTTCGCGCTGTGCGACGTGTTCGGGGCCGACAACGTCGGCATGCTCACGGGGGACGCCTCGGTCAACGCCGACGCCCCGATCATCGCCTGCACCGCCGAGATCCTGGCCAACCTCGCGTTGCGGGAAGGTGAGGACGCCGACATCGGCCTGGTGGTGATGGACGAGTTCCACTTCTACGGCGACCCGGACCGCGGCTGGGCGTGGCAGGTGCCCCTGCTGGAACTGCCCAAAGCCCAGTTCCTGCTGATGTCGGCGACCTTGGGTGACGTGACGTTCCTGCGCAAGGACCTGACCCGGCGCACCGGTCGGGAGACGGCGCTGGTCACCGGCGCCGAACGCCCGGTGCCGCTGTTCTACTCATACGCCACCACCGCGATGCACGAGACGATCGCCGACCTGCTCGAGACCAAACAGGCGCCGATCTACGTCGTGCACTTCACCCAGGCCTCGGCGCTCGAGCGGGCGCAGGCGCTGATGAGCGTCAACGTGTGCACCAAGGAGGAGAAGGCCGCCATCGCCGAGATGATCGGTGGTTTCCGGTTTTCCACCACGTTCGGCGCCACGCTGTCCCGGCTGGTCCGGCACGGCATCGGTGTGCATCACGCCGGCATGCTGCCGAAATACCGACGGTTGGTGGAACAGCTGGCCCAGGCCGGGCTGCTCAAGGTGATCTGCGGGACCGACACCCTCGGCGTCGGCATCAACGTGCCGATCCGCACCGTCGTCTTCTCGGCCCTGTCCAAATACGACGGCACCCGGATGCGGTTGCTCAACGCCCGCGAGTTCCATCAGATCGCCGGGCGGGCCGGACGCGCCGGATACGACACCGTCGGCACCGTCGTGGTGCAGGCCCCCGACCACGAGGTGGAGAACCTCAAGCAGTTCGCGAAAGTCGCCGACGATCCGAAGAAGCGCCGAAAGCTGGTGCGCCGCAAGGCACCCGAGGGCATGGTCCCGTGGGGCGAGAACACCATGAACCGGCTGATCGACGCCGCCCCCGAAGCGTTGACCAGCAACATGCGCGTGTCCACTGCGATGATCCTCGACGTCGTGGACCGTCCCGGCGATCCGTTCGCGGCGATGCGCCGCCTGCTCACCGACAATCACGAACCCCGCAAGCGTCAGCTGAAGCACATCCGGGAGGCCGTCGGCATCGCCCGGTCCCTGCTGCAGGCCGGTGTGGTGGAACGTCTCGACGAACCCGAGGCGGACGGGCGCCGCTACCGGCTGACCGTCGACCTGCCGCCCGACTTCGCACTCAACCAACCGCTGTCGACGTTCGCCCTGGCCGCCGTCGACGTATTGGATCCCGCATCGGAAACCTATGCGCTGGACGTGGTTTCGGTGATCGAGGCCACCCTGGAAGATCCCCGTCAGATCCTGGCCGCGCAGCTGAACAAGGCCAGGGGTGAGGCGGTCGCGCAGATGAAGGCCGACGGGATCGAGTACGACGAACGCATCGAACTACTCGACGAGATCACCTATCCCAAACCGCTGGCCGAACTCCTTGAGCACACCTACGAGGTGTACCGGCAGACCAACCCGTGGGCGGCGGACGGGCACCTGTCCCCCAAGTCGGTGGTCCGCGAGATGTGGGAACGCGCCCTGACCTTCCGCGAGTACATCAGCCTGTACGGGCTGACCCGCTCCGAAGGGGCCGTGCTGCGCTACCTGTCCGACGCGTTCAAGGCGCTGCGCTCGGGTGTGCCCGCCGCAGCCCGCACCGAGAAGCTGGCCGACATCGTCGAATGGCTGGGAGAACTCGTGCGCCAGGTGGATTCGAGCCTGCTCGACGAGTGGGAACAGCTGACGAGCCCCGACCAACAGGCAGGCGTTCCCGTCCAAGACATCCGAGCGGTACCGGTCCGCCCGCGCCCACTGACCGGCAACGAGCGGGCGTTCACCGCGATGGTGCGCAACGCATTGTTCCGGCGGGTGGAGTTGTTCGCCCGGGCCCGCTGGGACGAGCTGGGTGCGCTGGACGCCGCATCGGGGTGGACGGCCGATCGCTGGGCCGATGTCGGCGAGGAGTATTTCGACGAGCACACCGAGGTGGGCACCGGGGCCGACGCACGCGGGCCGGCGTTGCTGATCTTCGACCGCCAACCGCAGGTGTGGCGGGTACGACAGATCCTCGATGATCCTGCCGGAGATCACGATTGGGGATTCGACGTGGAGGTCGACCTGGCGGCCAGCGACGAAGAAGGCGCCGCGGTGCTCCGGGTGATCGACGCCGGACGGATGGGGTAAGCGATTGCTGGACCCCATTTTATCGCGGACCCCGGGCCTTGCGGCAAGGCCGGGGTGATGGCGCACAATCGCTGGCCGGAGTACGCCACGGAGAAACAGGGAGCACGTGCCAGCTGACGATCACGACATCGAAGTGCAGTCCGAACAGAACTATGTCGACGGGCTCTATACCCGCTTGGACGCCGAACGCATCCGGGTGCGCGACCGGTACCGCACCGCGCTGCGTGAGCACGGCGGCAGCGCGGTAGAACGCGACGCCGAGGTGCGGGCCCTGGCCAAGGAGGCCAACCGGCTGGACGTGGCTGACAACGGCCTGTGCTTCGGCCGGCTGGAAACCGTTGCCGGAGAGCACCTCTACGTGGGGCGGCTGGGCATCTTCGACCGCGACGACGACTACGAACCGCTACTGCTGGACTGGCGGGCACCGCTGGCCCGCCCGTTCTACACCGCGACCGGCGCCAACCCCGAGAACATGCGCAAACGTCGGCAGTTCCGCACCCTGGGGCGCCGGGTGCTCGATTTCACCGACGAGGTGCTGGGCCGGCCCACCGAAGGCGACGAAGGTGACGCGGCACTGCTGGCCGCGGTGAACGCCCCGCGCGGCGAGGGCATGCGCGACATCGTGGCGACGATCCAGGCCGAGCAGGACGAGGTCATCCGCAACGAACACACCGGGGTGCTGGTGGTCGAGGGCGGACCGGGTACCGGCAAGACCGTGGTGGCGCTGCACCGGGTGGCCTACCTGCTCTACACCCACCGGGAACGGATCGAACGTCACGGCGTACTGGTCGTCGGTCCCAACGAGGCGTTCCTGAACCACATCGGCCGGGTGCTGCCGTCACTGGGCGAATCCGATGCGGTGTTCATGACCCCGGGCGACCTGGTGCCCGGACTGCAGGTCACCGCCGAGGACGCACCCGAGGTCGCCGAGATCAAGGGCTCCCTGAAGATCCTGGACGTGCTGGCGGCCGCGGTGGCCGATCGACAGGAGGTTCCGGACGAGCCGATCCTGATCGACCTCCCCGACGTCACCGTGCGCATCGACGCCGAGACCGCGCAGTGGGCCATCGAAGAAGCGCGCGAGACCGGGTTGCCGCACAACGAGGCCCGTCCCACGTTCCGCGACATCGTCACCTACGTGCTGACCGAACGGGCGGTGGCCCGCATCGGCAAGGGCTGGCTGAGCCGCGAGGACAAGGCGGCCTGGGAGGAGCTGCGCGCCAGCGTGGTCGGTGAGCTCGACGAGAACCCCGCGTTCGCCGCGGCGCTCGATGCGCTGTGGCCGATCCTGACGCCCGAGACGCTGCTCGCCCCGCTGTACTCGTCACCCGAACGGTTGTCCGCGGCCGGCGCCGACCCCCGGCTGTTCCGCGCCGACGGCGACGCCTGGACGGTGTCCGACGTGCCGTTGCTCGACGAGCTGGTCGACCTGCTGGGCCGGGACAAGGCCGGTGAGGAAGCCGCCGAACGGGAACGCCGCGAGGAAGCCGCCTACGCCGCCGGGGTGCTCGACCTGATGATCGCCCGCGAGGATCTGATGGACGACGAGGACCACCTACTGGCCAGCGACCTGATCGACGCCGAGGACCTGGCCGAGCGGTTCCTCGAACGCGACACCCGCGAACTGGCCGAACGCGCTGCGGCCGACCGGGATTGGACCTACGGTCATGTCGTGGTCGACGAAGCCCAGGAACTGTCCGAGATGGACTGGCGGGTCCTGATGCGCCGCTGTCCGCGCCGGTCCTTCACGGTGGTGGGCGACCTGGCCCAACGGCGCTCGGCGGCCGGGGCGAGAACCTGGGACAGCATGCTCGAGCCGTATGTGGCAGGCCGGTGGATCTACCGCACGCTGTCGGTCAACTACCGCACCCCGGCCGAGATCATGGCAGTGGCCGGTGCGCTGCTGGCCGATTTCGCCCCCGGGGTGAAACCGCCGGAATCCGTCCGGTCCTGCGGCGTCCAGCCGTGGTCGCGGCGGCTGACGGTTGCCGAAATCCCTTCGGCTGTAGAGGAATTCGTCCGCGACGAAGCCACCAGGGATGGCACCAGTGTGGTGATCGGGCCACCCGAGGTGCCCGGTGCGGTGCCACCGTCGGAAACCAAGGGCCTTGAGTTCGACGCGGTGCTCGTCGTGGAGCCGGCGCACATCCTGGCCGACGGTGACCGGGGGGCCGCCGAGTTGTACGTCGCCCTCACCCGCGCGACGCAGCGCCTCGGAGTCCTGCACACCGAACCCCTGCCCGACGCACTGAACGGACTCGCCCATGTCTGACACCACCTGCGCGATCGTCGGCGGTGGGCCCGCCGGGATGATGCTCGGGCTGATCCTGGCCCGGTGCGGGGTGGCGGTGACCGTGCTGGAGAAGCACGCCGACTTCCTGCGCGATTTTCGCGGGGACACAGTGCATCCGAGCACCATGCGGATGCTCGACGAGCTGGGCCTGTTCGACGAGTTCAGCAAGATCGGCTACAGCTTGGTGGAGAAGGCCGAATTCCCGGTCGACGGAAACCCGGTGACGCTCGTCGACTTCCGGCGGCTGCGCCAGCCCCACCCGTATGTGGCGATGGTGCCGCAGTGGGATTTCCTCGATCTGCTGGCCGACGCCGGTAAGTGCGAACCCAACTTCACCTTGCGCATGCAGACCGAGGTGACCGGCCTGTTGCGCAGTGGCGACCGGGTCACCGGCGTGCGGTACACCAGCCCCGACGGGAACGGCGAGCTGACCGCCGAACTCACCGTGGCCTGCGACGGGCGCACCTCGGTGGTCAGGCACGAGGCCGGGCTGATCCCCCGGGACTACCCGGTTCCGTTCGACGTGTGGTGGTTCCGGTTGCCGCGCACCGAAGACGGGCAATACTCGTTGATCCCGCGCACCGCCCCGGGACGCGCGCTGATCATGATCCCCCGCAGCGGCTACTTCCAGGTCGCCTACCTGATCCCGAAAGGCAGCGACGCCAGGCTCCGGGCCCGCGGATTCGACGCGTTCCGCGCCGAGCTCACCGAGCTGATCCCCGAGGCCGACACGAACAGCCTCACCTCCTGGGACGACGTCAAACACCTTGACGTGCGGCTGAATCGGCTCACCCGGTGGCACCGCAGCGGCCTGCTGTGCATCGGTGATGCCGCCCATGCCATGTCGCCCGTGGGCGGGGTCGGGATCAACGTGGCGATCCAGGACGCCGTCGCAGCCGCGCGCCTGCTGTACCAACCGCTGCGCGAGCACCGGGTCACCGAGTCCGACCTGGCCGCCGTGCAACGCAGGCGCATCCTGCCCACCATCGTCACCCAGGGCGTCCAGCGCATCCTTCATCGCCAGGTCATGCAGCCGGTGATGGCCGGAGCCGAGGTCACCCCGCCGGGAGCCCTCGTGACCGTCGCACGGAGATTCCCACAAGTCACCGCGATCCCCGCCTACCTGGTGGGCACCGGAGTGCGCCCAGAACACGTACCCGAGCCGGCCCGCCGATAGGTGCACCGTGGCAGGCAAACAGAATCCCGAGCAGCGCCGGCGCGAATTGTGTGATGCGGCAATAACTCTGCTGGCCCGCGAGGGCATCAAGGGCGTCACGCATCTGAAGGTCGACCGCAAGGCCGGGGTCCCGGACGGAACCACGTCGTTCTACTTCCGCACCAGTTCGGCGCTGATCCGGGCGGCGGCCAACCGGATCGCCGATCTCGACCTCGCCGATCTCACGGCGGCCATCGGGTCCGGGGCCCACGGGGACGGCCCGTCGGCGGCGGCCGGACTGGCCCGGCTGGTCATCCGGTCCGGCACGGGAGCGCGGCTGGTCCGGAGCAAGGCCCGCTACGAACTCGTCATGCCGTCGAGCCGGGATTCGGGGCTGGCCGAGGCGTTCAGCCACAATCAGGAACGTTTCCTCGAACTGCACCGCAACGTGGTGGCCGGGCTCTGCCCAGACGGCAGCGACCCCGCGCTGATCGACGAAAAAGCCTACGTACTGCTGACTTTCATCAGCGGGCTGATGCTCGCCCTGGCCCGCGGCGACCGCACGATCGACTCCGCCGAGCAGCTCCTCGACATCATAGTCGCGGTCGTCGCGGCGGCCCCGGCAACCTCACATCGCGAACGAGTAGCCGCCGTTGACCGGTAGGGTCTGGCCGGTGATCCAGGAGCCGTGGTCGCTGGCCAGCAGCACGGCCAGATAGGCGACATCCTCGGGAAGGCCCGGCCTGCGGACGGGATAGCGCGACAGGATGGCCTTGGCCTGCGGGGAATCGGCCATCTCAGCCCACAGCGGCTCGGTGAGCGGAGTCCGCATGGTGCCGAGCGCGATGTTGTTGGCGGTGATGCCGTAGCGGCCGTTCTCGAGCGCGATCGATCGGGTCAGACCCGCGGCACCGGCTTTGGCCGCCGCGTACACGGCGCCGCTGGCATCTCCGGTCCGTCCGGCGTCGGACACGATCGTGACGATCCGGCCCCATTGCCGCTCCACCATCGTCGGCAGTACGGCCCGCGTGCAATTCAGCACGCCGTACAGATTCACCTGCAGGAAGGGCTCCCAGTCGGCCGGCGTGGTCTCGGCGAAGGGCATTCGAGCGGCGAATCCCTCGGCGCCGGCGTTGCCGGCATTGTTGACCAGGATGTCGATGGGTCGGGCCTCCGCCGAGGCGTCGGTGATGGCCTGCGTGGCGGCGTCGTAGTCCGTGACGTCGAACGGCACCGGCACCGCCTCCGCTCCGGCGGAACGCAACTCTTCGGCGACAGCCTCGGCCCGGTCGGCCCGCAGATCGTTGACCAGCACGGTGGCCCCGCCCGCGGCGAAGGCATCGGCGAGACCCCGCCCCACACCCTGGCCGGCGCCGGTGATCAGCACCCTTCGGCCGGACAGATCGAATTGCAGCGTCATCGTCGGTGGTCCTCCTCGCGGTCCGCGTTTCGGACAACCTAGCCGAGGTCTCTATGTCAGTAGAGACTCGAGGGGGCTGTTCGGCGAGTCAGCGGATCACCTGCTCGCTCTGCTCCTCCTCCGGCGGTGGCGTGGGAAGACCGAGCCGGTCCTGGATGCGGTCGATCTTCGCTTCGATCCGTTCCACGTCGTCGGCATCGACCTTGAAGATCCAGTGCTTGGCGCCGAGCAACAAGATGGCCTGGAAGATCAGCTGCAACCACTCGCTCTGCCAGTTCTCCAGTGTGCTGGCAAAGAAGTCACTCCAGTACTCCGACCACAGGAACGGCTGGCCATGCGCGGCCTGCTCGGAATGAAATGTCTGAAGTTGGGTGATGAACTGTCCGATCCACGAACCGATGAACAACACCAGCAATACGTATACCGCGCCCCATCGACGAACATGCCGCATCATGTCTCCTTTGTTCGTGCCGATCAGAGTTGTTGTGGTGCCCGGCTTTTGAATGTCACGTCGTCGTCGCGGTCGCCGTCTCCCGTTGTCCACAAAGGTCCAGCCAGCTCTTTCGCTACTGGTACCCGCGGTGTGACCAGCCGAAACCGTGGCCGGACGGCATCAAAACCGAAGTGTCCTAAGCTGAAAACCCGTCCTTCAGGAGGTATTCGATGCCCGATCACGACGTGCGGATGATCATCTTGTCGACCGACGACCTGGATGAGTCGATCCGCTTCTACAGCGAGACGCTGGGAATGCCGCTGAAGTTCCGCGACGGCGCCCACTTCGCCGCGCTCGACGGTGGATCGCTGACCCTCGCCCTTGCCACCGCGGTGGATCACCCGATCCCCGGTCAGGTCGTCGTCGGGATCAAGACCGCCGACGTGGACGCTGCGGCCAAGGCCATCGAGGAAAGCGGCGGCGGAATCATCAAGCACCCGTACGACGATGCGCACGAGCGCCGGGCCGTGGTCTACGACAACAAGGGCAACGGCCTGGTGTTCTACAGCCCGTTGGCTCGCTAGCCGGACGTCGTAGCGACGACCGAGGCGAACACGGCCTCTATCAGCTCGATGAGATCATCGGTACTCTCTCGCAGCGAGCGGGCGCCGACGACCTTCCGCATCAGAATCACGCCACTGATCACCGACAAGATCACATCGGTGCGGACCTGACGGCCCGGCTCGGGCAGCTGCCGGGCCAGGCGGGCACCGACGTGGCGCTCGATCGCGTCCCGCACGATCTCTGCCGCCCGGGGATTCGACACCGACCGCAGCATGATCAGGAAGGGCGCCGGCGCATCGGCTTCCGGGTCTGTTCGCGCGACCAGCATGGCCGCCGCATCGCGGGCGACATGCTCGGATTGCTCGGCAATGAAGAGCGCGGGTGCGAACGACGTATCGACGGCTTCGGCGAACAGCTGTTCCTTCGACCCGAAGTACCGGTTGACCATCATCGCCGTGACACCGGCGTCCTGGGCGATCTCGCGTACCCCCGCACCGTCGTAACCGGCTTCGGCGAAATGCCTGACGGCCGAATCCAGAATCGCTTCGCGGGTGGCGGCTGCGTTGCGCGGCCTGGCGGGGCTGGAGGGCATACCTCAACGTAGGGAACAAATCCGGCGACGTCTACGTATGTATACGTAAGTATACGAACGTAGACTTAAGGAGTCCGACATGTCCGACCAACCGCACGTCTTCCTCGTCACCGGCGCCTCACGCGGATTGGGGCGGGCCATCACCGAGGCCGCATTGGCCGCAGGACACCGCGTCGTCGCAGGAGCCCGCTCCCCCGAGGCGCTGGCCGACCTGCGCTCCGATCACTTGGCCGTCGTCGAACTCGACGTGACCAACGAAGATCAGGTGCGCGCCGCGGTCGACACCGCCGTGACCCGCTTCGGTCGCCTCGACGTATTGGTCAACAACGCCGGCTACGCCAATATGGGCGCGATCGAGGACGTCGATTTCGACGACTTCCGCACCCAGATCGACACGAACTTCTTCGGCGTCGTCCGTCTCACCCAGGCAGTACTGCCGGTGATGCGCACCCAGCGGTCGGGGCACATCATCCAAATCTCCTCCGTGGGCGGACGATTGGTCAGAGCCGGCCTGGGCGCCTACCAGTCGGCGAAGTGGGCCGTCACCGGATTCTCCGGTGTCCTGGCGCGCGAAGTCTCACCGCTGGGCATCAAGGTCACGGTGCTCGAACCCGGTGGGATGCGCACCGACTGGGCGGGTTCGTCGATGCGGGTCGATCCGGTGCGGGACGACTATGCCGCGACGGTGGGAGCCTCAGCTGCTCAGAGCAACCCCGAGCACCTCGGCGCGAGCGACCCGGTGAAGGTGGCCGAGCTGCTGTTGCAGGTGGTCGACATGGCCGATCCCCCGGCCCGGCTCCTGGTCGGCCCCGACGCCTACCGCTATGCCACCGCCGCCGGGCGCGAACTGCTCGCCGACGACGCACGCTGGGAGTCGCTCAGCCTGTCGACCGCGGCCGATGACGCGAGCGCCGAACAATTGGACCCCCTGGGTTCGGCGAGTCGCTAACCTGCTGCCGCGAGCAGGGTTTCGGCCAGGCGCGCGGCGGCCGGCGTCATCCGCTCCACCGGCGGTGCGGCCAGGTACACCTGCCACAGCGCCGGGTCCCGCAGGGGGACCGTGCGCAGGTCGAAGCGGCGGGCCTCGGATACCGGCATGAACGATGTGCCGAGTCCGTTGCCGACCAGCTCGGCGATCGCGGCGAATCCGGCCGGAACCTCGTACTGCGTCTGTGGCTGTACTCCGGCGCGGTGAAATGCCGCGTCGACGAGGCGGCGTAGCCCGAATTCGGGTGGGAATCCGACGAGATCCTCACCGGCCAGGTCGGCGAGATCGAGGCGACGCCGACGCGCCAGGGCATGGTCGTCGCGGCAGACGAAGACCATCGGCTCCTCGAACAGCAGGGTCAGATCGAGTTGGGCCGGGAACCGGTTGGGCATCGACACCAGCGCCAGGTCCAGCGAGCCTTCCAACAAGGCGGACAGGTAGGCCGAGGCGCCGGACTGGCTCAGCCGTAACCGCAGCCGGACAAAGGGATGGGCGCGGTGGAAGTCGCCGAGCGCGCGGGCGACGTCGACCGGTCCGTAGGAGATCAACGACCCGAATTCGACTGTGCCCATCAGCGATCCGCGAAACTGACCGGCGGACTCGGCGGCCGCACGCGCCGCGTGCAGGACCTCGTAGGCGTGTGGCCGGAAGGCCTCACCCGCGGCGGTGAGGCTGATGCGTTGCCGTGACCGGTCGAACAGCTCCACTCCGAGCTCGCGCTCCAGCTTGGCGATCGACGTCGACAGCGCAGACTGCACGACATGGGCACGCTCGGCGGCGCGGGTGAAGCTCATCTCCCCGGCCACCGCGATGAAGTGTTCGACCTGCCGTAACTCCACCGTGCCAGCCTATCTATCTTGTCGATGACGTTCATCAGATTCAATCGTTGGACTCGATGCGCGTGAACGGGTGAGATGGACACCGAAGGCCCGCGAAAAGGAGCAACGACGGTGAACGGTTTGAGCAGAAGGAATTTCGGCTTCCTCACGGCGGCCGCCGCGGGGGCGGCGACGCTGGCCGCCTGCGGCACGTCGTCCACCCCCACCCCCGGCCCCACGCCGAGCGCACCGGCACGACCGTCGCACACCTTGAACCCGGTCAAGCAGATCGTCGCCGGCGACCTCGATGTCGGCTACACCGAGGCCGGCCCCGCCGACGGACAGCCGGTGATCCTGTTGCACGGCTGGCCCTACGACATCCACAGCTACGCCGACGCCTCGGCCCTGCTGGCCGAGCGGGGCTTCCGCGTCATCGTGCCCTTCCTGCGCGGCTTCGGCTCGACGCGGTTCCGCTCGGCCGACACCGTGCGCAACGGTCAGCAGGCCGCGCTGGCCCAGGACGTCATCGCGCTGATGGACGCGCTCGACATTCCGCAAGCCGTCATCGGCGGATACGACTGGGGTGGGCGCACCGCCAACAACGTGGCCGCGCTGTGGCCGCAACGCTGTGCCGGGCTGGTCGCCGTCAGCGGCTACATCACCGTCAACCTGGCCGCCAACCTGAAACCACTGGCGCCGGAGGCCGAGCTGGGCTGGTGGTACCAGTACTACTTCGCCACGCCGCGCGGTGAACTCGGCTACCGCGAGAACACCAAGGGGTTCAACCGGCTGATCTGGACCAAGGCCTCACCACTGTGGCACTTCGACGACGCCACCTATGACCTGTCCGCCGCGGCATTCGACAACCCCGACCACGTCGCGATCGTGGTGCACAACTACCGATGGCGGCTCAGCCTGGCGCCCGGCGAAGCCCGCTACGACGCCGACGAGGCGCGGCTGGCCGGTAAACCGCCGGTCACCGTGCCGACCATCACGATCGGATCCGATTTCGACGGCGCCGCCAAGGACGGGGCCGGCTACCGCGCGCTCTACACCGGGCCGTACGAGCACCGGGTGCTGAACGGCATCGGACACAACGTGCCGCAGGAGGCGCCGGAACAGTTCGTCGCCGCCATCACCGACGTCAGTCGCATGGGCGGCCGCTGAAGCCGGCGCTCAGGAATACGGCCGTCCGGTCAACTCCTGGATCGTGCGGATCTCGCCATCCCGATATGGCCGGCCATCGGCGTGAAACAGGTCGTGGAACCACAGCCGCGGCGGACTCCGGTAGGGCCGATCCCAGGAATCCCAGGGCAGAAAGGTCTGCGTCTTCCCCGCGACGAGTCCCCAGGTGTACGCGCCGACGTTGTGCCGCTTGGCCACCGGCAACACGCCCTCGATGGTGCTGCCCTCGCCGCGCGCCAGGTACTCGGTGCACAGGATCGGCCGGCCCATCGGCGCCAACTCACCGATCCTCGCCTCGAACCCGGCCGGATCGTCGTAGCTGTGGAAGGTCACCACATCCGAATGGTCGAGCTGGATGGTCGCCATCGCGCTGCGCTGCCGCGGGTCGGCCCACGGCCCGTCCCAGACACCGCTGGTCAGCGGTTGCACGGGATTGACCGAGCGGGCCCAGCCGAACACCTCAGGCAGCAGCCCTTCGATGAGTTTGACCTTGTCCTGCCGCTCCACCTCGCGATAGGTGGCGGCGGGGTTGTCTGGCTCATTCCACAGATCCCACCCGAGCACCCGCTCGTCGTGACGGAACTGCCCGATCACACCGACGACATACTCCCGCAGGGTGCGCCGGTACCGGCGACTGTCCAGGTTCTGCGCACCTGGGCTCTGCACCCACGCGGAATTGTGGATCCCCGGCTGGGGCCGACGCTGCCGGCCCAGCCGGGGATACGGGTCCCAGCAGGAATCGAACAGCACGAACAGCGGCTTGATGCCGTGGCTGGACGCCAGGGCGACGAACTGCGTCAGCCGGTTCAGAAAGCCCACGTGATCCTGCGCCCACAGCTGGTCGTGCAGGAACACCCGGACCGTGTTCAGCCCGGCCAGGCGGGCAAGGCGAAGCTCACCATCGATGCGCTGGGGGTCATACGTGGCCGGTTGGAACATCTCCAGCTGATTGACCGCGTTCGACGGGATGAAATTGGCGCCGACCAGCCAACCCTGAGCGGCGTACCAGCGGCGCGCCCGCTCGGGTGACCAGCGGGCCCCCGGCCCGTCGGCCTGCGCCGTCGCCCGCGGTGTCCTGCCCAGCGCGGCTGCCACGGTCATCACCAACGGAACCTTGAACGCTGCCCGGCGGGCCATCCGGGCGTCGGCGACTTGCCTGACGTGCTGCATCGAATTACCAATCAACCTGGCTTCCTTATGGTTTCGTCTCCAACATCGGCATCCGTCGGATACCCGACCCTCGACCCATCTATTACTCGAGATGTACCCGACACCGGCTCGGGCTGCACTGCCCGGCACTCTGGATCGGCACTCTGGTTCGGAGTGGCCGAAGGCGGGTACCTGTTCACGGTGACCAGCTTCATTGCCGACCCATGGCGCTCCCGGACACCCTACGGGCGCGGGCAGCCGTGGCCGGATCGCGGCCGGTAGCGTTGCTGTGGTGGATCTCCCAGACGGCGGCAGAGTCGACGCAGGCACCCTGACCGGCGTCTCGGAAACCGCGCTGCTGACCCTGAACGGCCGGGCCCATCAGGCCCGTCATCCCCGGGCCATCATCGACGATCCGTTGGCCGTCCGGGTCGCCGACTCGATCGACTTCGACTTCGACAAATTCGGCCGCCGCAAGGGTCAGGAGATGGCGCTACGCTCGCTGGCCTTCGACAGGGCAGCCCGCGATTACCTGAGCGCGCATCCGTCGGCCACTGTCGTCGCCCTCGCCGAAGGTCTGCAGACCAGTTTCTGGCGCCTGAATGCCGCGCTGCCCGATGCCCGGTTTCATTGGCTCACGGTCGATTTCCCGCCGATCATCGCGTTGCGGGAACGGCTGCTGCCGGCGTCCGACCGCGTCGAGGTACGCGCGCAGTCGGCGCTGGACTACAGCTGGATGGACGAGGTTGACCCCGCCGACGGGGTGTTCATCACAGCGGAGGGGCTGCTGATGTACCTGGAGCCCGAGGAAGCCCTCGACCTGATCGCCGAATGCGCCTGCCGTTTTCCCGGTGGGCAGATGATCTTCGACCTACCGCCCGTGCTCGTGAAGAAATTCGCGCCCAAGGGCGTGAGGTCCTCGCGGCACTACCGCGTGCCGCCGATGCCCTTCAGCCTGTCGCCGGCCGAGCTGGCCGATCTTCGCCGCACCGTGCCCGGGATCAAAGCAGTGCACGACCTGCCGATGCCCAGCGGGCGCGGGTGGTTCTTCGGCACCGTGTTCCCGGCGTTGTGGCAGTTCAAGCCCACCAAGCAGATTCGCGGTGCCTACACCCTGATCGAGTTCGGCTAGCTGCCTGCCGCGGCCAGCCGAGCCCGCTCCCGCATCGACGCGACGACGCCGCCGTCGTTCAGGATGTCCGTGCCGGTGAGGTAGCCCGCGCGCTCGCCGGCGCAGTAGGCCAGCAGATCGGCCATCTCCTCCGGCTTGCCCCAGCGCGGCACCGCGGCGTCCGCGACCATCGCGCCCGCCCCGGCCTGCTCCTCCAGCCGGCCCATCTCGGTGTCGATCGAGCCTGGGGAGACGGAGACGATCCGGACGCCGCGACCGTTGAACCGCTCGGCCTGCGACGAGCTGTACCACTTCACGAACGCCTTGCTGATGGCATAGGACAGGCCCGACCGCATCTCTTCGGGTGCCATGCCGCACGCCGCGAGCATCTCCGTGAGAAACCGCTCCTGGTCCTGCAGGGCCAGCGGAAAGTGCTGCGCCGGAATGATTTCCTCCGGTAGCAGATGGGCCGCCATCGAGGCCACGTTGACGATCGCGGCCCCTTCGGCCGCGGTCGCGAAGAAGGCCTCGTTCACGTGGAGCGTGCCGAGCGCGTTGGTGCGCATGACGTACTCGGCATCTCCCATGCTCGGGCTGACCCCGGCCGCGTGGATGACCGCACTGACCGTGCCGACACCGGACGCCGCCTCCAACAACCGATCGACGGCGGTCCGGTCGGTGACATCGGCGTTCACGATCGTGGCCGCGACACCCTCGTCGGCCAACGTGGCGGCCGCGGCGTCGAGACGGTCCTGCCGGACGTCGCACAACACCACGGCCTGGTCCCGGCCGACGACCTTGGCCGTCGCCAGCCCCATGCCACCCGCACCGCCTGTGATCACCGTCACCCGTGTCATGGCTAGCACGGTATACGGCAGATTCGGGCACCCGCGCCGGGGGTGCGAGGCGGGTGCTCAGCACGTTCCCGACGGCAATCTGACGAGCTCCGCTGTGCGACTGAACAGACCGGCATATAACCGAATAGTGATGACACGGCGCAACGGTGGCAGACCGCATGCCATGACGTGTCCGTTCTGCGGCTCCGACCTGGATGCCGCGGGCACTTGCGCCCGCTGCGGGCGGGTGCACGACGCGGTGGCGACCGGGTGGCGTCCCGACCCGACGGCGCGGCATGAGGGCCGCTACTTCGTGACCGGGCATCCCACGAACCGGGTCCGCGACGGCCGGGCCACGTCGACCGACCCGGCCGGCGGCCGGACCCTGCCGGATTACCTGGAGTTACCCGGCCCGAGCATCCGGTCGACCTGGCTGGCCACCGGTGCGGCCACGCTCATCATCGTGCTGACGGCCGCCGTGGTGTGGGTGCTGCTGGTGGCGAGCCGAAGGACGCCACCCCCGCCGGAAACCGGGTATCTCGCGGCGCTCCAGGACGCCGGTCTCAGCGATCAGTTCAATTCCGACGCCAACGCCGTCGCCCACGGCAGGCAGGTGTGTCGCCGGCTCGAAGACGGTGAGCCCCAACAGGGGTCACCGGCCGACAAGATCGCGGTCGAGACGTTCTGCCCCCACTTTTCGCAGGGCTTCCACATCCTCGAAACCATCACGGTAACCGGCACCTTCGTGCTCCATGACAATGCCGGCGTCGGCGGTATCGCCTCGGACGGAACAGCCTGCCAGGGCGCGAACGGCTACGACGACGTCAACGCCGGCACCGCGGTCACCATCAAGAACGGCAAGGCCGAGATCCTGGCCGCCACGACACTCGGACCCGGCAAGAGCGGCACCACCAACTGCACCTTCACCTTCACCGTGCCCCTGACCGAGGGCCAGGACCGTTATGTCCTGTCCGTCGGACGTCGCGGCGAATTCAGCTATACCTTCGAACAGCTTGTGGCCAAAGGCATCCAGATCACGCTCGGTCAGTGACGTTTGCGAAATTCGCACGCCGAAGCACAGTTACGCCGTCGGTTCCCGCGGCCATATCACGGCCGACGCCGCCGGTCGGAAACGATGCGGTCACGAGTCCGGCGCGCTCGCGTGACAACCGCGTATCCATCTGAGTACTTCCGTGGACATCGATTCCGGGCGGCCCTACCGTTCAGCTCTGACAATCCTCTTAGTTCTCATTTCCAGGCACAATCAAGGGAGTCGGTCGGGGATGACCACCTTTGCTCGAACAAGGGTCAAAACTGTTGTCAGCGCAGGCTTGTGCGCAACCGCAGTCGTGACCGCAGTGGCGTTGAGTCCACACGCCGCAGCAGTGCAACTCAAGACGGGCGGATACAAGTGCGCCGGAGCGGCCGGAGCGGCGCCCGCCGCACCGTGTGCGGCCCCAGCGGTGGAAGCCGCGGGCGTCGCTCCGCCGGTCGCCGTCCCACCGGGACCTCTCGCCCCGCCTCCCGCCGTTCCCCCGGTGCCCCTCGCACCGCCGCCGGTGGTCCCGCCGGTGCCCCTCGCGCCGCCGGTACCTGTCGTCCCCGCCGCCCCAGCTCCCGTGGCCGCACCAGCCGCGGCGCCGGTGGCGGTCGCCGCAGGCACCCCGACCGGAAAGGGCGTGCCGACCACCTCACCCGGCGGCGGACCGGTCGCGGGCACACCGACCCTGCCCGGCCCGGGGTAGTCGCCTTCGGCACATTGCGTCAGAAAAGGCGCCTGGCTTGCCGGCCAGGCGCCTTTCTCATGTCTTCACGTGCTGTTCTTCACTTGCGGTACGGGATTCGTCACTCCTGCACGATCACCGGGTCGCCGACGTTGACCGTGTTGAAATACCACTCGGCGGCCGCCGGGATCAGGCTGATGCAGCCGTGGCTCGTGTTCTCCAACCCCATCGACGGCACGGCCCACGGGGCGGAGTGCACGAAGATCCCGCGATGGGTGATGCGGACGGCGTAGTCCACCTCAAGCAGGTAACCGTCCGCCGCATCGACCGGAATGCCCACACTGCTCGAATCCATGGTCACCGTGCGCTCTTTCGCGAGGACGGTGTAGGTGCCGACGGGGGTCGAATACTCGGGGCGTCCCATGGAAGCCAGCAGCACCCCCTCCTCGCCGGCGTGCGGCAGGTGGTGCGGCGCAGGCAGCGGGACCGGTGGTTCCTCGCCGATCCCGTCGATCGTCACGGTGAAGGTGTGTTCGGAGATGTCGGCGACACCGATTACGGCTGGGCCCGTTTGGAATTGCGTCCGCATGCCACCCACCGACAGCATCACGGTGCTGTGTGCCGGCCAGAACTCGGCAGGCGTCCACTGCACGACCTTGGTGTCCAGCCATTCGTATGTGCCCGTGCGGACCGGCGTCGACTTCAGCCCCAGCGCACGTTCGACCGCCGACCGGTTGGTCACCGGATTCTTGAACGTCACCACCACGGGGTGGCCCACCCCGACGGGCGTGCCCTCGGTCGGTGCGACCGATTCGATGGCCGACGTCAACGGCAGACTCACCGCCGCCGTGTCGACGCTGTCGGTATCACCCCAGTAGTAGGTCATGGCGACCACGACCAACACGAGAACACCTTGCACAACCGCGCGCATCAATTCGATTCCTCTGCGATGCCCCCATGATCTTGAACGTTGTCATGGTATGGGCCGGCAGGTGCGCGAATGTGTAGTCACACGTTGACAATTCGGTCAAGCGTTCGCAACGTTTCGGCCACGGCAGGCGGGCAGCAAACGGAGCCGTCGTAACGGAGGGTCAGTCTCCGAGAGTCTCGCCGCGGGCGGCGTTCAGTTTGAGGACCCGCGCGCAGGAAAGTGGTGTCACCCGGTTGTTGGTCCGCAGGCCCGGCTGCACCGAACGCTGAGATTCGACGTCAAGCTCGTCGCCTTCGCCGTCGAACCGATACGACGACGGATGCCTTCGCATGGCCGCGGCGAGCTCACGGGAGTACCGCTGCGACGAACACCAGAGCGGGTGTGTCGCCAGCTCGATGACCGTCGAGCCGGCAGCTTCTGTCGCCATCTTCAATGACCTCCAGCGGAGCTTCACGGCACTTGCACTCAGTACCAAGCGTGCTCGGCCAAGCTGTGACGACGCATCGAGTTGGCCGTGGACTTATTAAGGATCCCTCTTAGGCGGCGTTTACACACTGAAAGTGCCGCGACAGAGACGCAATTCACACTCCAGGATTTGACATTGTTTGCTGTCATCGTTTGCGCCCGATGCCCTGATCGACCGATCAAGATCATCGCCGGAGCAGGTGCCAGCAACGCCGGCGTGGCCACCGCGGCAGAATCCCCGTCAGAGGGGCCGCAACAATCGCAGCATCTTCTTACATTGTGTGGAAACCCGCACGTAGGGCGAGCACACAAATTAAGGAAGCACGCCAGCGAACGCGCCGCCCTTCGCCCCGTCGATGCAGAATCGTTACCTATCATTTACCCTGTCCCGTGGCCGAGTTCTCCCTGCCAGAACGTCAATTAACTCGGCGGAGGGTGGTACGGCCGTGGATGCACACGATCCCAGCGTCGGTGAGCATGCGCGTCCGACCGCGTCTCGGGTCGCGATCGAAGGCTGGCCGCTGCGATGGAAAGTCGCGGCGACCTTGGTATTGCCGATCCTGCTCGCGGCGACGTTCGGCGCAGTCCGGATCTACAACGAGCTGTCCACCGCATCGCGGTTGAACGTCGCGTCCGACAACGCCGTGATCGTGGTGCCCGCGGTGGAGTTGGTCGACCGGCTCGACGGCCTGGCATACGCCGCCGCCTCGGGTGCACCGACCGACGAAGCCCGCGCCCAGTTCGACGAGAGCGCCGCGGCCCTGGCCACTCTGGTCACCTCGGCCGAATTCGACCCGGCCGTCGCCGCGCAGCTGACCTCCGCGGCCTCCACGGCCAAGACCCTGCGCGACGACATCAACTCGGGGCCCATTCCGCACCGGTTGATCGCCGAGCGTGTGCAGGACGTGACCTCGGGAGTGATCTCCGCGATCGCGTCGACCACCGCGACGGTCGACGATCGCACCGTGAGCCCGATCGCGGACCAGCTCGTCAACAGTCTCGCCGCGCAACGCGCATTGACGACGCAGCGGATTCTGATCGCCGCGCCGGACTTCCTCGATTCGGACGAGCTGCGCACCGAGGTGGCCGACGCGGCAGGAGCCGAAGCGGCGGCGATCGACCGGCTCGGCCAGCCGACCCCGACCGAAGAGTCCGCGGCGTTGCGCACGGAATCCGATGTCCGCCGCGACACCTATACCCAGCCGCTCAGCGAGGGTGTGCACGCACCGGCATTCACCGGCGCGATGCGGGCCAGCGTCGACCAGTACCGAGCGATGACCGAACGACTGGCATCCGACCTCGACGGCACGCTGCATCAGCGGGCCAACGCACTGCGGTCCGACGCGCTGCGCGACACCGCGATCATCCTCGGTGCGGTGCTCGCCGCCCTGGTGTTCGCCCTGGCTGTCGGCCGCTCACTGATCCGGTCGATCGGCCGTCTGCGCCGCGGCGCCCTGCACGTCGCGCAGGTCGAACTGCCCGAGGAGATCGAGCGACTCAGCAAGGGTGGCGGCGTCCCGGACATCACCGCGCTGCCGGTCCGCACCAGAGAAGAGGTGGGGCAGCTCGCTCGCGCGATCGACGACATCCACGCCCAGGCGGTGCGCCTGGCCGGCGAGCACGGTGTCCGCCTGCAGATCGGCGACATGTTCGAGACCCTGTCCCGCCGTAGCCGCTCGCTCGTGGAAGAGCAGCTGGCTCTGATCGAGACACTCGAGCTCGACGAAGAGGACCCGGTCCGGCTGGATCACCTGTTCCGCCTCGATCACCTCGCGACCCGCATGCGCCGCAACGGCGACAACCTTCTGGTGCTCGCGGACACGGTGGAGCGGCACCGCACATCGGCGCCCGTCGCGCTGCCCGACATGCTGCGCGCCGCGATGTCCGAGGTCGAGGAGTACCGCCGCGTCCAGGTCGGCCACCTGGCCGACGTCTCGATCGCCGGCTCGGCAGCCGGCGATATCGGCCACCTGATCGCCGAACTGCTCGACAATGCGCTGCGGTACTCGCCGCCGGAATCGCCGGTGATGGTGACGGTCGGCCGCGCGGTTGACGCCGGCTTGTTGGTCGAGGTGGCCGACCGCGGGCTGGGCATGTCAAAGGAAGACCTGACCATCGCGAACGAGCGGCTCGCGCTCGGTGGCGAGGTCACCTCCGAAACCGCCAAGCGCATGGGTCTGTTCGTGGTCGGCCGGTTGGCCCGCCGTCACGACGCGACGGTGCGGCTGCGCACCACCTCGGCCCTGACCGAACGGCCCGGCGTGACCGCGAGCGTGCACCTGCCCGGAACGCTCATCGCCCCGAGCGCGATGGACGCGTTCGAGGATCTGCACGCGGGCACGTTCGCCGACTCGCGCCCGCGGCCCACCGGGAACGGGCGGGGTGCGCACCGCAGCGAGCGCGACAACGGTGCCGCGCCGGCCCACCCCAACGGTGCGCAGCCGGCGTCGTTCGGCGAACCCGAGCGCGAGTCGGGCACCCCCGTCCAGGCCACCGTGAACGGGCTGCCGAAGCGCTCCCCTGGCGCCAGCGGGGTCAACGGCTTCCCGGCTGCCGATGCCGTGAAAGCCCCGGCACCCACGCAGGAGCCGGAACGCCGGCAGCGAGGCAACCCGCTGTCGTACTTCACGACGTCCACCACAGCCCCGGCCGAACCGGCACCATCCGCTCCCGAACCGCCCTCGGCCCCGGCCCCGGCTCCGGCCACCGAAGGTATGCGGCTGGACATCGAGTCCGAGAGTGCGCCGATCTTCGAGCGGATGGCCTCCGAGTGGCTGATGGACCCGACCGCGCCGGAATCGCGCTCCCGCGTCTGGGCCAGCTCCGCCGACGCGAGCTGGGCCGCTGCCGCGAAGGCTGTCGAGCAGGAACCCAAGCGGCACACCGCATCCGGACTGCCGATTCGCGAACGGGGCGCGCGCCTGGTGCCCGATGAGGCAAGATCGGAATCCCACGCCCGTGCCGACGCGGCCAACGATCCCGCGGCCATCCGCGACATCCTGAGCCGGCAGCTGGCCGGCGTTCGCAGGGGCCGAGCCGAGACCGACGCAGCACACCGCCGAATCGAAGGAGATCGATGAACACCGGCACGCAATCCCAAGGTCGGCCCGCCGGGTCTGCTGCACCGTCCTCAGGGACCCTCGACTGGTTCGTGTCGAACTTCGTCCGCGACGTGCCGGGGGTGTCCCACGCGATTCTGGTGTCGGCCGACGGCCTGCTGATGGCGTCCAACTCACACCTGCCGTCCGACCGCGCGGAGCAATTGGCCGCTGTCACATCCGGTTTGGCGAGCCTGTCGACCGGCGCCGCCCGGTTGTTCGAGGCCGGGAACGTTCGTCAGTCCATCGTCGAGATGGACGACGGATTCCTGCTGTTGATGGGTGTCGGCAACGGGTCGTACCTGGCCACCCTGGCGTCGATCTCGTGCGACATCGGCCAGGTCGGATACGAGATGGCGCTGCTCGTCGACCGGGTCGGCAAGACCGTGGAGGCCACTCCGCGGGCCACGCGTGGAGCTCGATGACGCTCAGCATGGACAAACCCCAGAAGCCGTCGGCCAGTCGGGCCAGGCCGTACACACTGACCGGGGGACGTACCCGGGCCCGCGTCGAGATGCCCATCGAGGCTCCGGTGGAGGCCCTGTTGTCCGGCGGCGAGCTCGACTGCGCGCCCGGCGACATCCCCGCCGTCATCGTCCGGTTGTGCAGCGAGCGACCATCGATCGCCGAGATCTCGGCCCATGCCGGGCTGCCCATCGGCGTAACCCGGGTGCTGGTCGGCGATCTGGTGGACAGCGGCCACCTCCGGGTGCACGCCACGCTGACCGACCGTTCGACCGTTGCGGAACGGCGCCGACTGATCGAAAGGACCCTCAGTGGATTACGCGCAATCTGACTCCGGCACCACGGTGTCGTCGACGAAGATCGTGGTCGCGGGCGGCTTCGGCGTCGGCAAGACCACGTTCGTCGGCGCCGTGTCGGAGATCGTGCCGTTGCGCACCGAGGCCCTCGTCACCAATGCCTCGCAGGGGTATGACGACCTCGACGCCATTCCCGGCAAGGAAACCACCACGGTTGCAATGGATTTCGGCCGGATCACGATCGCCGACGATCTGGTGCTGTACCTGTTCGGCACACCGGGGCAGCGACGGTTCTGGTTCATGTGGGACGACCTGGTCCACGGCGCGATCGGCGCGGTGGTGCTCGTCGACACCCGCAGACTCGAGGACAGCTTCGCGGCCGTCGACTTCTTCGAGGCCCGCAGCCTGCCGTTCTTGATCGCGGTCAACCAGTTCGAGGATTCCCCGACTCACACCGTCGAGGAGCTGCGCGAGGCCCTCTCCGTCTCCCCCACCGTTCCGATCATCAATGTCGACGCCCGGCAACGTGAATCGGCGAAGAACGCGTTGATCGCGATCACCTCATTTGCCCTCGATCGTCTGCCGACGACCGCGATCTGATCTCCCCCGAAAGTCTCCCAGCCCAGAGGAACGCACGATGAACCACCAAGTACACCACTTCGACATGGGCCTCTGGCTGCTGTTCCTGGCGTACATCGTCTCGGTGACCGGCTCGGTCGTCGGGCTCGCATGTACCCGTTGCGGCGCAACGGCAACCGACGGACGCGACCGGCTGCGCTGGCTGCTCATGGCGTCGATCGCCATCGGCGGCGTCGGTATCTGGCTCATGCACTTCATCGCGATGCTGGGCTTCGCGATTCCCAGCAGCATGGTCCGGTACCACCTCGGCTGGACGGTCGTCTCCGCGGTGCTGGCGATCGCGGCGGTGTTCGTCGGGTTGATCACGATCGGCCGCACCTTCGATCTGCGCCGGCTTCTCGCCGGCGGCGTGATCACCGGCCTGGCCGTCGCGGTGATGCACTACACCGGCATGTGGGCGGTGCAGATGCAGGGCACGATCTCCTACGACACCACGCTGGTCGTCCTGTCCTTCGTGATCGCCGTCGTCGCGGCCACCGCGGCACTGTGGTTCACCCAGGTGCTCGAATCGCGCGGGCTCCGGTTCGTCGCAGGCCTCGTCATGGGCGTCGCCGTCACCGGCATGCACTACACCGGGATGGCCGCGGTGCGCGTGAACGTCGACCACACGCTGCCGGTTCCCGGTGGCCCCGAGGTGTTCTCGTTCCTGTTCCCGGTCTTCGTGATCGGCCTGTTGGCCCTCGTCGTCCCCATCACCGCCGTGATGCTGGCCAGTGACAGCAACGCCGACGAGGACGAGGTCGAGGCCCGGACCGTGGCCACCTCCGCCGGGCGGCATCGGTAACCACGGGCACCGGGCGGCAATCAGAAGAGCCGGTAGGCCTCGCGGGAGATCGAGAAGCCGTGACCGGATCCGGTGTCACGACACGTCATTCCCGCCTCCGTACTCTCACAGCGGATGGGGCCCGCGGTGATCGCCGCGCCGTAGGCCAGCGGTTCAGCGGAGCCCGTTCGTGCGGTGTCACCCGCACACACGAGGTGCGCCTGTTTGCCGGCCCCGAGCGAGATGCCCTGGCCGTAATCGAGCCGGCAATCAGCCGGACGCGGCGGCGGTGACCAATCGCGCTGGTCGATATCGCACCGCACGCCGGTCGGGCTGAGCTGGCAACCGACATTGCCGCTCGGGGACTGGAAGGCGGTGAGCTCGTCGACCTCCCGGTCCCCCGGCGCGGCGTTCGCCGATGCCATCGCCGAGAATCCGGCGGCCACGAACACCAGGACAGTCGCGACATCTCGCGCGAACGCGGCGGATCGACTGGCCCCTCTGATTTGCAGCATGGCTGCCCCCTCCATTCCACCATCTGACCGGCGGCCCCACCGATCGATGCTACGAGCGACCCCGGGATGTGAACACCCCCTGCGGGACGCCGGTCACGCGGCCAGCAGGTCGTCGATCTGATTGATCGCCGACGAGGCGCCCTCGACCACACCCATGTCCAGCACCTGCTGAAGCGCCTCGGCGGAGGCGTAGGTGCTGACGTACACCGCGCGCGTGCCGCCGTTGTGCTCGGCGAAGGTGTAGACGTTCTTCGAGACCGGCATGTCGGGGTTCGGGTTGAAATCCTCGTCGGCGAAACCGTCATCGAACGCGAAGCTGGTCGGCTCGTCGACAGCCGTGATCTCCCAGTACCCGGCGTACTTCTCGCCCTCCGGTCCGGTCATGAAGTACGTCATGCGTCCGCCCGGGGCCAGGCTGTGGTCGACCACCGTCGCCGGGAATGTCGGCGGCCCCCACACCTTTTCCAGCTGACGCGGATCGGCGTAGACCTGCCAGACGCGCGCCACCGGCGCGGCGAAATCGGCGGTGATCGTCAGGGTCAGGTTGTCGAGATCGTGCTGAACGTCGGTCACAGGCATGGTTCAGTCCTCCTTGGGATCGGATGCGATGAGTTCGTCGATGCGGGCGATGCGTCCACGCCAAACCTGTTCCAGCTCAGTCAACATGGACGCCACCGATCGCACTGCCTGCACGTCGCCACTGGCCAGCTGCTCACGACCAACGCGTCGCTTGGCGAGCAGTCCGGCCTTCTCCAGCACGGCAACGTGCTTCTGTACCGCGGCGAAGCTCATGTCGTACTTCGCCGCGAGCACGGAGACCGAGTGCTCCCCGGCCAGTACCCGGCGCATGATGTCGCGCCTGGTCCGGTCGGCGAGTGCGTGGAACAGGGCATCGGCCCGGTCCTCATCGTCCTCGGTCACGACCCCAATATACAACCGATCGGTTGTACGTTGTCAAGCGTTGACCGCGGCCTGCATGGCCGCGCCGTCGAGATAGGACTGCTTGCTGGTGACCAGCCCCGCCTCTACCGACACGACGTCCACCAGGTCGATCTCCACGGGCGCACCCGTGGGCGTGGTGCCGGTCATCGTCCACTCCGCCACCCAGTAGTCCGCGCCCACCCGCAGGGACACCGGCTCGAAGCGCAGATCCGGCACGAGGGCGAAGACCCCGGCCGCGGCCTGCCGAATCGCCTCTGGCCCGCGTGCCGGCTGCTGTCCCGCGTGCACGTGAAACACCGAGTCGGCGCTGTGCATGGTGGCAATGGCGTCGGGATCGTGAGCCGTCCACGCGGCGTGGTACCGCTCGAACAGGGCTCGGGTTGACTCGTTCACGAATCCTCCTCAGTAGTTGGGTCAGCTCCCGGCGTCGGTCACTCGACAGGTAGCGTTCGGTTCGGTATGGCGGAAAAGAGTCTCAGCGACCGGGCACAGCGTCGCCGGATGCGTACGGCCGGCCCGATCATGGACGCCGCCGAGCGGCTGTTCGCCGTGAAAGGTCTGACGCGGACGACCGTTGACGAAATCGCCGCCGCGGCCGATGTTTCGGTCGGGACCGTCTACTTCCATTTCGAGTCGAAGGACGGGTTGTATCTCGCGCTCGTGGAGCGCGCACTCGATGTCAACGAGGAGTACATGGCCCGGATCGACCGGGATCGTGGGCCGTTCGACCGCGTGCTGCAGTCCGGGGACTGCTACCTGCGCTTCTTCCTCGACCATCCGGACAAGTTCAGGATCGTGGTGCTGCGGGTGCTGGAGCCGTCCAGCGGCGGAACGCTCGAAGACGCCGAACGGCGGATCGCGGCACGCGTGCGGCGGATCGTCGGCAACGTCGAAGCCGACCTCGCCGAGGCGCGCGAGGCCGGGTTGATCCGCGACGTAGACGTACCCACCACGATGCAGTTCCTGTGGGGAGCGTGGAACGGCGTGATCGCCCTCGCCTTGCGCCAAGACGATCTCGCCCTCAGCTTCACCGAACTTGAGCATTGCCTCGAACTCGGTCGCGGACTGGTTCGCAATGCTCTGCAGGCATGAGTGGTTGTCTCCTCAGACCCTCGCCACGTGACGCCGGTACCAGCGCCGTCCGTGCCACCGTTGGTAGTGCCAGGTGGCGCTCGCCAGCGCGCCGCGCGAATGCAGCCAGTACCGGTCCGGTGGCTCGAGTGCCGGCGCTCGGCGCCCGACCTCGATCGCCCCGAGGACCACGCCCTCACCCTCGTCGGCGCGGCGTTCGGCGACGATGCTCCCGGCTGCGTCGGCGATGAGCGTCGATCCCTCGAAATGGCCCTGGTAGCCCACCGGTAACCAGGGCATCGGGCACGTCAACTCGCCGGCATGTGCGGCGTGAAGCACCGGCGCGCCAACATATTTCGCGAACGACGCGGCCGCAGCCCTGGCCGTCGCGCAGTTGTCGCGTTCCCAGCGGTCGAACACGGCGCGCGGAGTCCACTCCGGAATCGACCACCACCCCGAACCGGTCATGACCAGATCGACGCGCGACCTCAGCCGACGAACCGTCTGGGTGCGCATCAGCTCCCAGCACACCGCGGCCCCGACCTGGTGGTCCCCGTGGGCAAACACCCCGTCGTCCTGGCCGCCGATGTAGAAAGCGTTCTCCCACATGGTCGGAAGATCCTTGTCATGCCGACCGATGACGCCCTCGGGGGCGACGGCGAGATACGCGTTGCGCACGTGCCCGTCGGCGTCGCGACACAGGAACGAACCACCGACGAGCGCCTGATGTCGACGGGCCAACGCGTGGAGCAACTCGGTGGCCGCTCCGTCGGGCGGTAAGGCCGCGTCCTTCAGCCCGTCGACGAAACCGATGCCGGTCGAAAAGAACTCGGGTAACGCGATGATCTTCGCCCCTGCGCGGCCGGCCTCGTCGCCGAGCCGTTCGGCTGCCGCGAGGTTGGCGGAAATGTCTCCGACCACCGCTTCGAGTTGGATCGCCGCCGCGAGGGTCCGCATGAAAGATCACCATAACTGAACGCGACTTCAAAAACTGAGGAATCGTGCAATACTCGGCCGATGATCGGCGGTCCGTCCCGGCTTCTCGATAGTGTGCGGCCACGATGAGCCGCGTCGACGAGCCGCTGACCCTGGCCTGTGGGCAGACCCTGGCCAATCGGTTGATGAAAGCCGGGCTCAGTGAACAGCTGAGCGACCGCGAACACGCCCCGACGCCGCGGCTCGAACGCCTCTACGGCCGCTGGGGACACAGCGGGTGCGGATTGATCATCACCGGCAACGTGACGGTGGACCGGCTCCACCTTGCCGAACCGCGCAACGTCGCCATCGAAGACGCTCGCGACCACGATCGGCTGTCCCGCTGGGCCCAGGCCGCGAAGCGGGGCGGTACGCACGTCTGGGTACAACTCAATCACCCTGGGCGCCAGGCAAACCCACTCGCCGGACGCACCCGACCGGTCGCACCCAGCGACGTCCCGCTGGCCATTCCTGGTGCCCCCCGGCCCCGCGCGCTGACCGGCGCCGAGATAGAGGCGACCGTGCGACGCTTCGCGACCGCCGCGGCGATCGTCAAGAAAGCCGGGTTCGACGGCGTCCAGCTGCACGGCGCCCACGGCTACCTCATCTCGCAATTTCTGTCCCCGCTGGCCAACCGGCGCGACGACGAATGGGGTGGCGACCCCCAGCGCCGGATGCGCTTTCCCGTGGAGGTGCTGCGCGCGGTGCGTGCCGCGGTGGGCGACGAGTTTCCCGTTGCGATCAAACTGAACTCGGCCGACTTCCAACGCGGTGGGTTCACCGAGGACGAATCCGAGCAAGTCGTCGCCCGCCTCGCCGGTGAGCAGATCGACCTGATCGAGATCAGTGGCGGCACGTTCGAATGGCCGGCGATGATGGGAGCTGCCGCACGGCAGAGCACGCGCGAACGGGAGGCCTATTTCCTCACCTACGCCGAACGGGTTCGGGCGCATGCCGGCAACGTTCCGCTCGCCGTCACGGGCGGATTCCGGTCACGCAGTGCCATGGACCGGGCGCTCGCCGACGGTGCGTGCGACATCGTCGGCCTCGGGCGCCCGCTGTGCGTCGACCCGGAAGCCGCGCAACGTCTGCTCGGCGACACCGGGCATTACGCCGCAGCCGGAACGCCACGCATCGCGGCGCGGTCACTGCTGGGCCGCGTCATCGACCTGCACTCCGCCGACGCGCTGCTCGACGTGCAGTGGCACACCGACCAGATCCACCGGATCGCCAACGGCCTCGACCCCAACCCGGACCGACCGTGGTGGTGCACCATCATGACCACCGTGCGGCGCAACGGCCTGGCCGCGATCCCCCGTCCGCGGAAAACGCCGTCGGCGAACCGAGTTCGCTAACCCCAGTAGGAGAAGCTGCACACCGGCTTCACCTCTGTCTTGAACGACACGAGTTTGTCGCCGTCCATGATGATCGAGCAGCCGAGCGCTTCGTTCCCCCCGTCGGCGGCAACCTCCGACTCCAGTTTCTCGTAAACGGAGTACTGCTTCTCCCAGGGCAGGGAAACATCCGACTCGGTCTGCTCCTCGCCGCCGTTGATCCGGTAGCGGATCGTCACGGGGGCGGTGCCGCCGGTGACCCTCATGACTGCCGTACCGACCGGCGCGCCGGTGGGCTCCCCCGCCCCGGGCGACTCGGCCGTCGTGCGAGTCGATTCAGACGCGTCCCGCGAAGACGCTGTGGTGCTGGTGGTTTGCGCCACGGGTGTCCCGGTCGTCGTGCCGCACCCGACAACCAACAGAACACCGGCAGCTACCGCAGCGAGACCCCTGAGCAAACGCATACCCGACCCTACGACGGGTTGAGGTGGGTCCGGAGCGGAAATTTCACAGCGCGCACCGGACCGAGCAAAACGCCTGAATGACATCAGCTGATGTCATATATTGACCCGACATGTGTTCGCTTCGGCAGCATTCCGAGCGCCGCCGTCTACGAATACCGTCGGGGAATGTCAAGGGGGACAACCATAATGGCGCACGATTCACGCTGCTCGAAGCACGCCAGACGCACGCCGAAGCGGTACGGGATGTCCGTCGTCGCCGTCGGCATCGGGGTCGGGCTGGCCGGCGCGAGCGGGCAGGCCGTGGCCTGGGCCGCGCCCGGCGCCACCGACTCATCCGGTACATCGGGTTCGTCCGGCACATCGGGCCAGACCTCACAACAGACGTCGGGGCAGTCGACCAAGCCGGGTGCGCGAACCGGTAACGGGCCCAGGAAGCCGGCCAACCGCCATGGCACGCGCCCCGGACGGTCGGTGTCGACGGCATCCTCAACGGCGCCGCCGTCGTCCGCGCCGTCGTCAGCCGGGCCGAGGACCAGACCGAAGACTCCCGGTGCCGCCTCGACCGTGACCGAAACCGATACCGCCGGCACATCCCCCACGGACGCGACACCGACGGACACCGATGCCCCGACCGGCACGTCACCGGTCGACCTCCCCGGCTCGACGGCACCGCAACCGGCCTGGGCCGTGGACCGCTTGAGCGAGATCTTCCGTGCCACCAAGCCGAGCGCACCGTTGCGTGCCGCAGGCACACGACCGGCCAAGCCCGAGCCATCACCGCGCGCCGACGTGAAGCGTCCTGCCGCCCTGGCCCCGTCCGCCGTCATCGACTCCGTCCTGGCGCCGCTGCGGGAGACAGCGAGCAGGGCGACGCTGCCCGACCTCACGGCGGTCGCATCGGCCACCCCCGCGATTCCGGCGAAGACGATCACACTCGTCGCCCCCAAGACCGCCGCCACGACCCCGTCCACCACCACCGCTCCGAGCGAGCCCGAGCCGTTGTCGCCGATCGCCCAGATCGCCGCGCTGCCCGGCCGCATCGTCAACTCGGTGCTGGAAGTCCTCGACATCACCACCTCGGCCAACGGGCCGGACGGCCCGCTGAACTTCGCGCCGATCAACGACGCGCTGTTCGCGGCGTTCCGGGAGATCGAAGATCGGCTCGGGCTGACCAAACCGCCCGCCATGCAAGAGGTTCCGCCGAAGCTGGTCTACAACGGCCCCACCACGGGCAAGACCCCGACGGTGGCGCAGTTCCTCAACGCCGCGACCGCGGCCTACGTGTTCGGCGGCACCCCGGGCGACCTGAAACCCTTTGTGGTCGACGGCAAGCAGATGGAATCCACCAATGTGCTGACCGGAATGTCCGCCAAGGCGTGGGTCACCCCCGAGGGCCAGATAATCATCGCCTACCAGGGCACGACCGGCGGCACGAACCTGTTGGCCAATCCGCTGATCGCGGTGTCCCAGGTGCTCACCGACGTGCAGGTGATATTCACCGACACCACACCGCAGGCCTTCACCGATGCCCTCGCCTTCCAACAGGAGGTCGAGGCCGCCGCCATCGCGCAGGGCTACCGGCGGGAGGATATCTTCCTCACCGGCCACTCACTCGGTGGATGGGAGGCGTCCTACGTCGCTCAACAAACCGGCTTGGGCGGCATCGCATTCGAGAGCCCCGGCCTCAACACCACGGTCCCGGGCAACGGAGCGAACTCCGGGTTCGTCAACATCCTGACCTACGGCGACACCGCGGCCTACTTCTCGACCGACCTGCCCGGACTGCAACCGTTCGTGCCGGAGTACGTGCCCGGGGGCGGCAGCAAGCCGCACTACGGCTCGATCGTGATGATCGGCAATCCCGACGCCGCCATCCCACTGATGAACTCGGCGGCGCTGTTGAGCACCGGACCCGTCGGCGCCGCCATCTTCGTCGTGGACATCCTGGTCAACTTCCTCCAGTACCACCTGCCCGGCATCCAGGCCTACCACCTGGGTGTCACCCCGGATCCCGGCGTGGTGCCGTGGCTGGGTAACGCGTCGGGTCCGGTCAACGCCGACTACGCCGACATGACGATTCCGGAACTGCAGAAGGCGGCGTCAGACGCGGGGACGCTGATCAAGCCATGAGGCTCACGCTTGAGCGGACTCTCGCTGAATCTGTTCCGCGGCTTCTTGTTTGATCCGCTCGAACTGGGCACCCATCGCCTCGGCCAGTGCGGTCGCACCCGACAGCGGCCGCACCATCACCATGAAGTCGTCGATCTTGCCGTCGTCGTCGAGGTGGAGGAAGTCGCAGCCGGTGATCTTCTTGCCGTCCACCGTGGCCTCGAAGACCAACGCATGATCGCGTCCGGAGGTGTCCTCGATCTCCCGGACGTACCGGAAGTCCTCGAAGACCCGCAGCACCGCCCGCAGGATCGCCGCGGTGATCGGCTTGCCCGGATAAGGCTTGAACGCGACCGGACTGGTGAACACCACGTCGTCGGCCAAGAGCGCTTCCATCGCGGCCGCGTCGCGGGCCTCCACTGCCTTCCGGAACGGATGCATTGCCACCTCCACCTTTTCTCGACAGCCGCGATGCTAGGCGCCGCCGGTTTCCATAGTCAACATTTTGATTATTAACTTCGCTGCTAGCATCGGCCCATGGCGCTGCGCGACGCGATCCTGGCCACGCTCCTCGACGGCGAGGCGTCGGGCTATGACCTGGCCAAAGGATTCGACGCGTCGGTCGCCAACTTCTGGATGGCCACCCCCCAACAGCTCTATCGCGAGCTGGACCGCATGGCGGCCGACGGGCTCATCACGGCCCGCCTCGTCGAACAGGATCGCCGGCCGAACAAGCGGCTGTATTCGCTGACCGATGCGGGCCGACAGGCCTTGCTCGAGTTCACCGCGATCCCACCGAAGCCCGGGGCGATCCGCGAGGACCTCCTGGTCCAGATCCAGGCGGTGGATTCCGGCAACCTCGAAGCGGTGCGTGCCGCCCTCACCGAACGCCTGAACTGGGCGACCGCCAAACTCGCGCGCTACCGGCGCGCGCAGGACCACCTGCTGGCCGGGCGAACCGAAGACGGGTACCTGGCCGAGGCCGAGCGTGTCGGCCCGTACCTGACCTTGTTGCGGGGCATTCGATTCGAGGAGGAGAACATCGACTGGGCAGGCCGCGCCCTGGCCGTCCTCGACCGGCGCGCGATTCGCCACTCTCCGGTGGCTCGCTGACCACCGCGCCGAGGAAAGCGCCGGGCTCGCGCATGCGTACCGCGGGCAGACGTTAATGTGCTTTCGTCGGCCACAGCGAACGAGCCGACAGAAACGTTAGGCACATTCATGACCGCAGCAGCAGACACGTCGACGCTCGAATCCCGGGTCGGCCACTACTACCAGATGGAAGACACCTACCTGGTGGGCCGCGAGAAGGTGCGCGAGTTCGCCCGGGCCGTGCAGGACTACCACCCCGCACACTGGGATCTCGACGCCGCCGCCAAGCTGGGATATTCGGGCCTGGTGGCGCCGTTGACGTTCACCTCGGGCCCGGCCATGGCGTGCAATCAGCGCATGTTCGAACAGGTCGTCGTCGGATACGACATGTACCTGCAGACCGAGGAGGTCTTCGAACAGCATCGCCCGATCGTCGAGGGCGATGAGCTTCGCATCGACGTCGAACTGGCCTCGGTCCGCAGGATCGCCGGCCGCGACCTGATCACGGTGACCAACACCTTCACCGACACTTCCGGTGAGGTGGTGCACACCCTGCACACCACGGTCGTGGGCGTCGGCGCCGAGGATGTCGACGCGGCGATCCGGCCCGCTGTGCAGGGTGTGATGATGCACGGCATCAACATGCTCGGCGCCGAGGAATCCGATGAGCCCTACCGGAAGACCGTGCGTCCAGAGGGCGAGCTGCGGATCGCGGAGGCCGGCACCACCCGTACGCCGGGCACGCCGTCCTTCGATGACGTGAACGTCGGCGATGAACTGCCCGTACATCACACTCGGCTGTCCCGCGGCGATCTGGTCAACTACGCCGGGGTGGCCGGCGACGCCAACCCGCTGCACTGGGACGAGAACATCGCCAAGCTGGCCGGCCAGCCCGATGTGCTCGCCCACGGCATGCTCACCATGGGATTGGGCGCCAGCTTCGGCTCGTCATGGACCGGCGACCCGGGCTCGGTCACCCGGTATGCGGTGCGGCTGTCGCAGCCCACGGTCGTGCCCGCCGAGGGAACAGATATCGAGTACAGCGGCCGGATCAAATCGCTTGACCCCGAGACCCGCAGCGGTGTCATCGTCGTCGGCGCCAAGTCCGGCGGCCGCAAGATCTTCGGCCTGGCCACGCTGAACGTGCGCTTCAGCTGAGGCGCACGGCCCTTGCGTGAGCAGCCGGGCATTCTCGGCTGAGTCACCGACCGTGTCAGTCCTTTTCGCGTTTGACCATCGCGATCACACCTTCAGTGATGAGCGTGATGCCATGGTCGAAGCCGGCGTCGAAGTCCCATTCGGCGGACAGCGTGATCGCCTGGGGGCCTCGCGTCGGGTCCAGATCCGGAAAGGGCCCCCGGAGTTGATACGCGGCCTGGCTGAGCGTGAAGCCGACGAGCAGGAAAAACGTCCGCAGGCTGTCGGTCTCGCTCAGGCCGGCCCGGTCCAGCGCCGCCACCGCGACCCGCATGGGCGCGAGCGCGGAAGCCGGGGCAGCGCCCTCGATCTCGAGCAGGCGGGGCAGGGCAGGGTTGCGCAGGCAGGTGTCACGTAGCGCCGTGAAGCAGTGCCGCAACTGACGCTGCCAGTCGGAATGGCCACCGTCGAAGTCCACGGACGTGATCACGTGATCGGCGATCGTGCGCAACAGATCGCGCTTGTCGTCGAAGTGGTTGTAGATCGCCATCGGCGTCACACCGAGCGCCTGCGCCAGGCCGCGCATCGTCAGTGCGTCGGCGCCCCGCTGATTGACCATGTCGAGCCCGACCGCGACGATCTTGTCGCGGGACAGGCTGCGCGGCAGGTGATCTGGCACCGGCTACACCGCGGCCACGGTCAGTGCGACGAAGCTCAGCGCGGCCAGCACTGCGCGAGCGACGTGGGACAGCTCCCACCGATCACGCATGTGCCGCCAATCGGACTCACCTGCCGAGTGGGTCGCGAAGAACTTCCGGCCAGTCGTGGACACCTCTGTGCCCTCCATCCACGCGTGGTTGACCGGGTGGGTGACGAACCAGTACGTCAGATGCACCAGCACCATGAAACCCAGGGCCGCGGCGGTCCACCCGAACCGGGGTGAGTCCATCGGTGTGAAGGCCAGCAGCAGTGCGACCGAGATCAACGAACCGACCTCTCCGACCAGACCACCGATGGTGAACCCCGGGTAATAGATCGCCTGAACGGACCGATACGTCGGTTCGTCCAGCCGCGCCTTGCCCGGGTACTCCAGCGCGTGTGCCAGGGACAACCCGAATGTGATCGCGACCAGACACAGCGCGATCACCGAGAGCGGAGTCATGAGCACCTCCTAGATATACGCTGTATATATACACCGTACACCTGGTAGCGCTCGTGGTCAGCCCGGGACGTTGGCCTTCAATGTCGCCAGCGCCTCGGTGCTGAGCCGGGCGAGCTCCTCCGCCTCGCCCTCGCTCAGGGCAGCCGTGAAGAGTTCGGCCATCCGCCGGTTGGTCGCCTGCTCGATCTCGTCGTAGCGCTCCTTCTTGTCCGCACCGTCGGCGTACGGCTCAGGCCAACCGAACATCGCGGTGTACTCCGGCCCCTTGTTCAGCATGTGCGCCTCGACCGGAGCGATGCCCGAGATCGTGAGCGCGTTGAAATGCACGCCGGCGCGCAGTTCCCGGAGCACGAACATCACCTGCAGGGCCCGGGCGGCCGCGTCGTCGGCCAACGGCATCGCACGCCAACCGGCGAACAACGGCAACCCGGCGATCGGCGACGCGGCGATCAGCTTTTCGCCGAGAGCGGCGATCCGGTCGAGCCCCTGCGCACTGGCGAGGTACTTGCTGCCGAAGTCCGCGGCTTGAGCCCAATACTGTTGTGCCGCACCGACAGCACCGCGCACCGCCACACCCTCCTCCCACATCGCCGAGAGGCCCGTCGGCTCGAAGACCGCGAAGACCGCGCTGACCGTGGCGCCGGTGGCCTCACCGAGTACCCCGCCGCGGCCGGCAACGTAACCGGCCAGCGGGTTCTCATAACCGGCCGCGACGCTCGCGCCGAAGTTCTCTGGATGCAGCATGAAGATCGCGACGGCCTGCTCCATCGCCGTGCCCGTGGCCGCCGCAGCGTCCAGCATGCCGGTGTTGCTCATGGTTCCTCCTGGTGGCGGGGTGTCCCGCTCTGCGGATGCGCCGCGGCGGTGCATTTCAACGCCCAGGGTATCCAGCGCGTTCACGTCCGTTGAGGCGGTCCTCCCGCCGCGTCGCCATCCGGGCCAGGAAGTACAACACCACGCCGACGGCCAGCAGGATTGCTCCGAATAGCCACACCGTGACGGACTGCTGGGTCAGCAGCATGACACACGGCCCGGTGATCTTCCGTTTGAGCTTTCCACCGGATCCCGCGTCCTCCTGACCATCCACCGTGGCCTCTGCTGCCATGCGGTCCGTCATACCCCGCGGGCCGTGGGGCGAAAACTCGCTGCCCTGCTCGGCTGAGTGAAACCCGTCGGATGCGGGCATTCCGTCACCATGAGTGACCGCAACACCGGTTCGGAGCAACCCGCGAAGAGCACCGGCGCAAAAGACAATGACGCGAAAGACCCTCCGCCGGGTCCCGAAGATCACGGCCGCGATGGCGGAATGGCCACCCGAGAGGTGGCGCCGGATGTGGTGGAGAAGCACGCCGGGGAATCCCCGGACTGATCCCACCGATCATCGAGGCCGTCGACGACTCATCTCGCGAGATCCCACTGGCCGTAATCGGCTGCGAGAACGTCGTTGACGTCAACGTGGATGCCGTCGATCACGAATCCCGGATCAGATGCGGTGACGACTTCTCTCTGGAACAGCACGGCGGCCGGCTCACGCTCACCCCGCGACCAGGCTTTCGTCTGCCAGGCCCAGCGGTAGCCCGGACTGGACGACGATCCGACGACGCCGTCGGCGATCGCCCAACCGCATTGGCGACGGCCACCGTAGATTCCGGTGCGAGCCACGCCCAACACCGAGTTGATCCCCCGAAACCATTGCACTGCCGGGCTTTTCCATGTCGCGGCGTCGACATCCTCGTCGACACTGAAGAAAATCGGCGCCGACGGCGGGCCACCGGCCGCGGTGTGCAGTGCCAATGCCGTCTGCGCGTCCGCCACACCCCCGTCGAAGCCACGGGTGAAATCCGACGGGGTCGGCCAACCAGGCTTGCCGAACTGGTAGCAGCTGACCACCTGCAGTCCTGCCGCCCGCAGGCGGTCCGCATAGTCACGGGTGACGGGCTTGAAATCGAACGTGGCACCCGGCCGCAATTCGGACACGTAGACCAGTGCGCCGTCGAAGCCCGCCGACCTGATCTGCTCGGGCTGGACCAACCGCTCGGCGAAATCGACGAGCTGCAAGCCATCGGCCGCCGCGTCCGGTGTGCCGAGCATCGCGGCCAGCGCACCCGGCACGGCCAGCGCCGGGGCTGCCAGCGCCGCGTACCTGAGAACTTCGCGCCGTGAAGCGGATGGCGTCACAGCGTGAAGCGTATCCAGGGGTACTGGTGCATCTCCAGTCTCGGCCGGTACTGAACCCGGCTCGCGAAAGGGTCACATTCGGCTTCGTTGGCGAAACAGGTCCGTACCGCGGACAGATGAACCAAAATGGCTAGTCACAGCTAACTACCGACGCTCGGGGCGGAACCACCGTGGCACGAGACGTGATCGCCGTCGACACAACGCTCGATCACCCATGTCCGGATATCTGGCCCATCCTGGAGACGCCGAATCTGTACCCACGGTTCTTTCGCGGCGTCGGTTCGTGCGAACAAGTCGCCGGAGACCCGCAGCTCCTCGAGGTGCGGCTGTCCACCTCTCGCGGTGCCGTCGTGGTGCATGAGATGCGCAGGACTGTCCGGCTGTCCGGCATGGAGCTGCGCCTCGATGCAACGCAGACCGGCCGTTGTTTCGCCTCGATTCGGCTGACCCCTGAAGGTCGCGGCGCCCGGATCGCCTTGAGGATCTTCGCCGTCGGCACACTGCATCCCGATATCGCCAAAGCCAGTGACAGCGCGGTCGAGAACTGGATCCGCGAAGGGCTGCAGCGAATTTCGGACTATCTCGAACGCAACCCGACCTCACAACTGGTCAACATGGGCGACGGGCGATCGCTACAACTCAACGTCTTGAAGACCATGATCACCAGCGGGGTGGTGCGCGCGTCACGACCCGATCGCGGTCTTCGCCAACTCAACTCGCTCGCAAAATGGGGATTCACGCTCGCGGGCGGTCTGACGGCCGCCGCCGTGCGATCACCAGGCACCACGGCATCGATCGACCGGTACGGAACGTCGACATACGCCGACCTGGCCGAGCGCACCAGCCACTTGGCATCGGGCCTGGCGGTAATCGGTTTCACCAGCGACAGCACGTTCGCGGTTCTCGCCCGCAACCATTCGGCGATGGTCGAGTGCATGGTGGCGGCAAGCAAGCTGGGCTCCGACCTGGTGTTGCTCAACACCGGCCTGGCCGCCCGCGCGATCGAAGACATCGTCAACCGCCACGACATCGACGCCATATTCGTCGACGGTGACTTCGAACCGGAGGTGCGGTATGTCCCCGCGGACATCCCGCGCATCTCGATACACGCCAATTCGGCCACACCGCAGCGTCGCTCGACCGAAGATCTCATCGCGACCGGCACCGGCGCAGCGTCCGTGGCCCCACCGAGACAACCCGGCAAACTGGTGGCTCTCACCTCGGGCACCACCGGCACGCCCAAGGGAGCCCGACGGCCGACGCCACCCGGGTTCGGCGCGATCGCCGCGATGTTGTCGCGCATGCCATTGCGGCATGGCGAAGTCATGCTGTTGTGTGCGCCGCTGTTTCACACCTGGGGCCTGGCCGCACTGCAAGTGAGCGCCCCGCTGCTGGCAACGGTGGTGCTGATGGAACGGTTCGACGCCGAGGAATGCCTCAAGACCATCGAGCGCCATCGCTGCACCGTGATGATCCTGGTTCCGGTGATGTTGCAGCGCATTCTCGAATTGCCTGCCGACGTGGTCAGCCGATACGACACCTCCTCGCTGAAGGTGGTCGCGAGCAGCGGGTCCCCCATTCCGGGCGCAGCCGTCACCAAATTCATGGAAACCTTCGGCGACGTTCTGTACAACTTCTACGGATCCACCGAGGTGTCCTGGGCGACGATCGCCGATCCCGCCGACCTGCACGTCGCGCCGACCACGGCGGGTCGGCCACCCCTGGGTACTCGCATCGCCATTCTCGACGAGCGCGGTGGCATCGCCCCGGTCGGCGCCGTCGGTCGCATCTTCGTCGGCAATGACATGCTGTTCGACGGCTACACAAATGCGGCATCGCCTGCCGTCGAAGACAGGCTGATGGATACCGGTGATCTCGGCTACGTCGATGCCAGCGGACGACTGTTCGTCGCCGGCCGTGACGACGACATGATCATTTCCGGCGGAGAGAACGTTTTTCCGCGGCCGGTCGAAGAAGCCATCGCGGTCTTGCCGCAGGTCGCCGACGTGGCGGTGGTCGGCGTTCCAGATCCGGAGTTCGGCCAGCGTCTGGCGGCGTTCGTCGTCCGCACCGAGGGCACGTCGCTCGACGAAGAAACCGTCAAGAACTATGTGCGGAACCGACTGAGCCGCTTCTCGATTCCACGCGATGTCACGTTCGTCGATCAGCTTCCCCGCACCGCCACGGGGAAGGTCTTCAAGCGTCATTTGATCGAGAACCGGTTTCCGCTCGAAACGGGATGGCCGGGCGAGCTCTGATTCCAGTGTCACGGCGAAATCGGTAACGAGCCTGCGCGCCGGATAACGGAACGTTATCGAACGCGTAGCGATCGGCGTGGCCGCAGTAGTAACAACAGTCACTTCGTTAACATCACGCCGTGCAGATCTCCCGGCGTGACGCGCTGCGCTATGCCACCGCGGTGTCGGCGCTGGCCGGGCTGGGTGCGGCAACAGCCGGCCTTGGCGCACCCCCGGCATCCGCCGCCGCACCCACGCTGATCGATTTCGCGATGCGTCAGATCCCGGCCCGGGATATCCGGGCCGCGGGCCACTCCGGGGTGATCAACTACGTCTCGACGTCGCGGCCCGGCTCATCCTTCGGCGCCAAGCCGATCACCCTCCCCTATGCCCGGGAGCTGACCGCCGCCGGGCTGGTGATCGTCAGCAACTACCAGTTCGGCAAACCGGGCGGGACAGCCCCGTCGGACTTCACGCGGGGGTACGCCGGCGGCGTCGCCGATGCGCGCACCGCCTGGCATCTGCACACCGCGGCAGGTGGCGGCAAGAGCGCACCGATCTTCTTCAGCGTCGACGACGATATCGACCGCAACACCTGGAATTCTGTTGCGCTGCCTTGGTTTCGGGGAATCAACTCCGTGCTCGGGGTGCAGCGCACGGGTATCTATGCCGGTATCAACCCGTGCCAGTGGGCGATTGCCGACGGCGTCATCGGAAGGTCGGGCACGCCCGGCCGCGCGTGGGCGTGGCAGACCCGATCCTGGTCCGGTGGAAAGGTCCACCCCGCCGCAGTTCTATACCAGCGCATCATCGACACCGCCTCGAATCCCGGACCTGTGGTCGGCGGTCTACGCGTCGACGTCAACGATGTCCTGGCGCAGGATTGCGGCCAGTGGAACCTGCACCCCTGATATCGGTGGTTCCGGGCGCACCATAGAGAAATGGCACCAACCCGCAGCTTCGCCGTGTTGAGCGCACTGGTTCTCGGCACGACGATCGCCGCCGGTGCCGGACCGTCGACGATCCCGGCGCGGGCCGATCCCGTCGACACCACCACCGCCCCGATCGCCGACGGCTTCGCCTACCAACCGTTGTGGCCGTTCGCGACGCAGGACGAGGCGGACCGCTGGCTTGGCGGCCGCACCGACGCGGCGGGCGCACCCTGGCATGCCGACCCGAAGGCCACGGCGCTGCAATTCACCCGGAACTATTTGGGCTTCACCGAGATCGACCGGACCACCACCATCACCGAGGACGCCGACGAAGCCTGGGTCGGCGTCGGCTACGCGTCACCCAGCGGCCAGTCCGCCACCGCCGCGACGATCCATCTGGCCCGCTTCGGCACCGACCCGAACGCGCCGTGGGAGGTGGTCGGCAGCCGCGACGATGTGCTGACCCTGTCCACACCTCCATACGCCAGCACTGCCGGCCCGGTGATCGAGGCCGGCGGCACCATCACCGGGGTGGATGAGAGCCTGCACCTGCAGGCGCGCCAAAGCACTCAGGCAAACCCGCTCGGGGATTCCTGCTGCATTTCCGCCGGTGGCGAGTCCGAGCCGTGGTCGGCGACGCTCCACATCTCGTCCCCGCCACAGCCGGGTGCGCTGACGTTGGTGGTGTGGACCGGTGGGCACGTCGCCGAAGTCGAGAAGTTTGCCGTCACCGGTCTGCGAGTCGAGTAGCGCGCGCTCGGCGAGGTCTCGCGGTCAGCGGCGCGGCGTCGTGGTGATGTGTACGTGGTCGTAATGACCGTAACCCGACGCCTGCGGGCCGGAGGGTGTGTAGTACGTGCCACGCCAGATCACATCCTGCAACCCGAATCGCGCCGAGTTGCTCAACGCGAACGCAAGAATCTCGTCCCCGAGCGCGATGCCCTCGGGACTTTCGGGATTGGGAATCATGATGTCGATCGCCAGACCCCGGGGATGCCACGGCTTCGAGTCCGGCCGGACCCCGTCGATGTCGGAGATCTGGGGGAACCGCGCGCTCACGGCCCGGGCGGCCAGGATGGTGTTGGGCTGTAACCCGATCTCGGACGCGACACCGACGGGCAGCGCCTCCGGAATGTCTATTTGAGCAGCCGCGAGCGCCGGGCCACCCTCGGCCGGAGGCGCGCCCGCGGCGTCGACCACCGCCTGCTGTTGCGGCGTCAACCCCGCGTACTGCGCCTCGGCCTCGGCGATCTGGCGCAACAGTTCCTTCAATTTGGCCTGCAGGTCAGCGCGCACCGCAGCGGCTTGCTCGGCGGCGGCTCGGGCTTCGGTGGCAGACCTCTCCGAAGCCTGGGCCGCGCCGGCCGCACGTTCACGCGTCGACTTGAAGGCCTTCATGTCATCGGCCGTCTTGGCGGTGACGACCCGCTGGAGCGAGAGCTTGTCGATCAGTTGTTGCGGCGACGCCGCGGTCAGTACCGCCGCCATCTGACCGTCGCCGCCACTCATGTAGGTCATCGCCGCGATCCGGTTGACCGCGACCTGGTACGGCTGAAGCTGGGCGTTCGCGTCCTCGAGGGCCTTCACGTCGGCACGATGGCGGTCTTCTGCCGCGGTCTGCTCGGCCAGTCTGGCATCGACATCGCGTTGGGCATTCGTGACGGCCTCGCGACTCTGAACCGCCTGCCTGGACAGCTCCTGGACCTTGGCCATCGCATCAGCGGCAGGGTCCGCCTTGGCGTCGCCGCCCATCGATGTCGCCAGCACGAGGACCGCGAAAGCTGAACCGCACATCGTCCGCCGAAGCGAATGGCGTAACGAGGTCATGCGGATTTGTCACGATCTTTCGCTGCAAGGACCACTCGTGGCCCGGCTCCGGAGGTCTCGGACAGGCTACGAACTGACATGGACGATGTCTAGTCCGCCCTGGGGTGATCGCGGGCCATGAGCCGGCCGGTACACCGGCGATGACTTTTCGGACGGTCATGGGTCTACCGGATATGAGCATGACGACAAGAGTTCGCAGCGTGTCGCTTCCGGTTGCCGACCAGGATCGAGCACTTGCGTTTTACGTCGAAGTCCTGGGCTGCGAGGTGCGCATCGACGTCGAGGTTTGGCCCGGCGCGCGGTTGGTCGAAGTGGTGCCGCCCGGGTCGAGTGTCGGGATCGTGCTGCTGCCACCTGACAGCCCGATCCCGATAGCGGTTCGGTTGGGCACCAGCGACGCAGAGACGGCGCACACCCAACTCCGCGAAGCGGGCGCGACGCTGCACAACGCCGAGGTGTTGCGGATGGACGGCATGCCGCCGATGTTCCACTTCGCCGACCCTGACGGTAATGGTCTGGTCTACCTGCAAGAGGGAGACGACGAGACTCCCGCGAGCACCGACGCTGCGACAGACTCATGAGCCGCCCGCCTCAGCCACTGGACATCACTTTCACCGCGACTCTCGGGAAGGTGCGCGAAGGCGACACCTGGACCTGTGTGCAGTTGCCCGGTTCAGCCGAGGTATTCGGTACGCGGGGTTTGGTCAAGGTCGCAGGCACCGTCGACGGTCAACAGTTCCGCGGTGCCTTCATGGCGCTCGGGGACGGGACCCACAAACTGCCGATCGCCGCATCGCTTCGCCGGGGCAAGGTCGACGGCGACCGGGTCACCGTCCACCTGACGCAGCGCCTCAGCTGACACCCGATTGGAGTCCCAAGCCTTCGCGCCTCGGCTCACCTCTCAGAACGTCTGGATGTCCGATTAGGCTGACGACGACCGGCGGGCGCAGAGTCCGAGTCAACTCCCCCGGCTCTGGATCATTGGAGGACGTATGCGGAGGCGGTTGTCGAAGCCGGCGATGACGAGCGTGGCATTCGTCAGCGCGGCGGTACTCCTCACCGGTTGTGAGGCACAGGCCTGTGGCATGCCACCAGCTGAGAACGTCCCCATGGCACCCGTGATCGCCCCGCAGGCCCCCGCGGTGTCGTTCGAGGGACTCGATGCCCGCACCCGCCAAGCCACCGCCGATGCGGCCAAGTCCGGGGCCGACATCGAGGTTGCCGTGCTGGACCGCGACACCGGCCAGGTCATCTCCAACGGTGCCAACCAACCCTTCCCGATCGCCTCGGTGGTGAAGCTGTTCATCGCCGACGACCTGCTGTTGCAGGAATCGAGGGGCGAGACGAAACTGACTGCCGCCGACCGCAAGTCGCTTGACGTCATGCTGCGCTCTTCCGATGACGGTGCGGCCCAGACCTTCTGGGACCGCAGCGGAGGAAACGCCGTTATTTCGCGCATCGTGGCGCGATACGGGTTGACCGGCACGACAGCGCCCTACAACGGCCACTGGGACGTCACGCAGAGCACCGCAAGCGACCTCGTCCGCTACTACAGCAAGCTGTTGGACGGCAGCGGCGGGCTGCCCCCCGAGCAGGCCGACGTGATCATGAGCAACCTGGCGCAGTTCACCCCGGCGGGGATCGACGGGTACCCGCAACGCTTCGGCATCCCCGATGGGCTCTTCGCCGAACCGGTCGCGGTCAAGCAGGGATGGTTCTGCTGTTGGAACGGGGCCAACCAGTTGCACGTGTCCACCGGCGCGATCGGACCCGAGCGCCGCTACGTGATGGCGATCAGCTCACTGCAACCCGTGAGCGAAGCCGCCGCACGGAACACCATCACTCAGGCCGTCAAGACGATGTTCCCGGGCGGACACATCTAACGCCGTTGACTTCACGAGTCGGTCAGGTCAGGTAGTCCGCACCACCGACGTAGATCATGTCACGATGGTCGAAATGCAAAGCCGCCGCGGTGATTTCGGCCGCGAACTGCCCGACCGTCGGAAGCACCGACCGCCTGCGGCGAGCCTCGACAGCGGCGGGGTCGCGCCGCTGCAGCAGCCGGACGATGATGGTCCCGTCGATCATGTCGCCGGAAACCACCTTGAGTGCGATTCCGCGTTCGGCCAGAGCCGGTTTCGCTGCGAGCAACGCGTCCTCGCCGGCACGTTTGCTCAGCGCGATGGGTTCGTAGCCGTCCGGCACCGGCTTGTCGGGGTAGAAGTGCGCTTGATGACTGGTGACAAAGACAATCCGCGCCCCTGGTGGCATCAGCGGAAGGGCCCGGGTGGCTAGGTGAACTTGCGCATCGCGGTTCAGGCGCATCGCATAGCCCGGATCGGCTCCGCGCTCCAACCCGCCGGAGGCGTTGAGTACCAGAACATCGAGCGTGCCGAATCGTTCACCGATGTCAGTTATCAGCGCTTTGACCGCGTTGTCGTCGCAGACGTCGGCGCCGGCGGCCGACGCCCGCCCTCCTGCCCTGCGTATCTCATCAACTACTCCGTTCGCCCGAACGGCTTTCTCGCGGTAGTTGACCAGGACGTGGAGGCCGGCCGCACCCAGCATCCGAGCCACTTCGGCCCCGATTCCGCGGGAGGCACCCGTGACCAGAGCGACCCGTTTTGCCGGCTCGGTCTTGGAAATCGCACCGTCGGCGACCACGTCGAGTCCCTGACCTCTGATCATCGAATCCCCTCCCGGTAGGGCCAGCCTTAGAGTTTACTTATTTTAGGCTTATTTTTCTTAGAAAGTGCTAGCGTCACGACATCGCCCAGTTCGACACGCAGGGGGAGGCGTGCACGACATGACTGATCACTCTGTTGTCCTCGGCGCCGGCATCGCAGGCCTATTGGCCGCGGCCGCACTTTCCGACACCGGCCACAACGTCACGATCGTTGAGCGAGACGACCTGCCGGACAAACCATCCCAACGCCGCGGTGTACCGCAGGGACCACACCTGCACAGCTTGCTCTCCAGTGGCTGGCACATCATCGAGGAATTGGTCCCCGGGCTGATCAAAGACCTGATCGAAGCCGGCGGCCCTGTCCTCGACGATGCCCGACTGGGTGCGCGCATGTACATCCAGAACGGCCCGTACGCCTTCAACCGCACCGACCCGGTAACGGATCCGGCTGCCCTCGCGGCATACCTGGTGACGAGGCCGCTGCTCGAATGCGCCCTGCGCCGCCGGGTGGCAGCCCGGACCAACGTCATCATCAAAGACGGTCATGATGTCGGCCAACTCGTCGCCGACCCGCCGGATCGCATCACCGGTGTCACCATTCACGACCGGCGCACCGGTGGGGCGCAGACGCTGGACGCCGACCTCGTGGTCGACGCCACCGGCCGCGCCACCCGCACACCTCTCCTATTGGAAAGGCTCGGATACGAACGTCCGCCGCAGCGGTCGTTCACGGTGAACGGCGTGTACTTCAGCCAACAGATTGCCATCCCCGACCAGGACACCTTTCCCGAGCGTCTTGTCCTGGTCGTCCCGGCTGACGGTGCCGGACGCGGCGGCCTGAGCGCCGGTGAACTCGACACCTGGACATTGACCATTGCGGCGCGAACCGACGAGCACCCGACACCGCCCGCAACACTCGCCGAGATGCTCGCCCTGGCAGAGGAATTCGCGCCGCCGCACCTTCATCCGGCGCTTCGCAAGGCCGTGGCACTGTCAGACGTCGCGGTCTACCGCTACCCCGGCGGGACCTGGCATCGCTACGACCGCTGCGCCCGTCACCCGCAGGGCCTGCTCGTGATCGGCGACGCCCTGTGCTGCCTGGACCCTCTCCAGGGGCAAGGGGTCACCATGGCCGCCCGGCACGCGCAGGAGCTGCGCGCACATCTGCGCGACCACGGAAGCGTTGACCCGCAACAGTTCTACCAGTCACTGGCGCAGATGATCGCCCCGGTATGGGCTACCAACCAGCCACCCGGGAACACTCCCAACCGGGGCGTGAAGGACCAGGTCCGCCACCGTGTTCTGCAGTGGGGTCGCCGCAAGATGCTCGAAGCCGCAGGCGACATCGTCGTCACCGAACGCCTCGTCCGGATCGTGAACATGGTCGACCCGCCACAGCGGCTACTCGAACCCCGCTTCCTCGCCCGGGTCGCCGCATACCACCTCCGCAGGACGCTGCGAATATCAGCGCCTAGACGGTGTGCGAGGACGAAAGCCCATACTTGACACGTCACAACCCGACGCCCGCATCCAGGTCGTCACGGTTGCGGGCCAACCTCGACGAGGCCCCCGGGCGAGCCCCGGTGGCGGCGACACCCGGATGGAAGTCCCTACACCGTTCTCACGCTCGACCGCAGAAACCGCATGGCCGTAGCAGCGGTTCTACCGCGCCATATTGGTGAACCGCGAGAAGTGAAGCTGGTGCGCCACAGTGATATTCGCGGTTGGGCCGTTGCGGTGCTTGCCCAGGATGATGTCGGCTTCACCGCCACGCGGGTCTTCGCGGTCAATCGCATCGGGCCGGTGCAGCAGCAGGACCATGTCGGCATCTTGCTCGAGCGATCCCGATTCGCGCAGGTCAGAGACCTGTGGGCGCTTGTCGGTGCGCTGCTCGGGACCACGGTTCAGCTGGCTGATCGCGATCACCGGGACTTCCAGTTCCTTCGCCATCAGCTTGAGGCTTCGGGAGAAGTCCGAAACCTCTTGCTGGCGTGACTCGTATTTCTTGCCCGAGCTCATCAGCTGCATGTAGTCGACGACCACCAGCTTCAGATCGGCCTTCTGGGCCAACCGCCGGCCCTTGGCCCGGATCTCCATCATGGTCAGGTTCGGCGAGTCATCAATGTAGAGCGGGGCCTCACTGATCTCGCTCATCCGGCGGGCCAGCTTGGTCCAGTCGTCATCGCTCATCCGGCCCGAACGCATATCGGCCAGTTTGATTTTCGCCTCGGCCGACAGCAGCCGCATGACGATCTCGGACTTGCTCATTTCCAGCGAGAAGATGACGCTGGCCATCCGGTGCTTGATCGAGCAGGACCGCATGAAATCCAGTCCAAGCGTGGACTTCCCGACACCGGGACGCGCCGCGATGATGATCATCTGCCCGGGGTGCAGGCCATTGGTGATCTCGTCGAACTCGGTGAACCCGGTCGGCACACCGCGCGAGATGCCGCCGTGCGAGGCGATCGCGTCGATCTCGTCCATCGTGGGCTGCAACAGGTCCTCGAGCGGCACAAAGTCCTCCGAGGCGCGCCGCTCGGTCACGTCGTAGATCTCGGCCTGCGCTCGGTCGACCACATCGGTGACATCGGCACCGTCGGCTCCGGCGTAGCCGTACTGGACCACTCGGGTGCCCGCCTCCACCAACCGGCGTAGCAGCGCCTTGTCGGCGACGATGGCGGCGTAGAAACCGGCATTGGCCGCCGTCGGCACCGTGGAGATCAGCGTGTGCAGATACGGGGCGCCGCCGATACGGCGCAGCAGCCCGCGGCGATCGAGCTCGGCGGCGACGGTGACGGCATCCGCGGGCTCGCCGCGGCCGTAGAGATCGAGGATCGCGTCGTACACGTTCTGGTGCGCCGGGCGGTAGAAGTCACCGGGCCGCAGCCGCTCGAGTACGTCGGCGATCGCGTCCTTGCTCAACAGCATGCCGCCCAAAACCGCCTGCTCGGCCGCCATGTCCTGCGGCGGCTGCCGGCCGAAGTCCTCCCCGGGCGGAGGACCATCCATCTCCGAATCCGGATGCCCCAGGTCGTCCACCACCGCCACGGACTCCCCACCCCCTTCCGAGACCCGCCTGACGACAGGCTCGAACGTTTATTCGAATCGGCATTGCAACTGTAAGGCAGGGCTCCGACGAGCTTTGTGAGGGCGCTGCGACGCACCACGCTAGACGTTGCTGGCGCCTGCCGAAACCACCCCTGTGCATCAACCTGTGGATGGCATGGGGATAGGTGTCGGTCGTGGTGTTGAGCCTCTGGGGAGAACCTGTGGATCAACTCGCGCCGATATGCTGTTCTCCCTGGTCAGGGTGCCATACCTGCGGTGAGTAATTGTGTATGGGAAGTTCTTCGGCGTGTCGTGCCGGGTTGCCGTCCCGGGCGTGTTGTGTTGCGCCCAGGGACCGCGGGGGTTAACACCGAGTTAGGTTCGCTGTCCAGAGTTTCGGGCATCGCGTTCGCCAGATACAGCAACGCCCGGGTGGAAACCTCTGCAGGTCCCCACCCGGGCGATTGAGTGCTGGTCGAACTACTCCGCTACGGGATTACTCCGCGACGGTGCTATTCGGCAACTACGTTGAGCGACACCTTGGCTTCCACCCCGGTGTGCAGCTTCACGGTCACCGGATGCGTGCCGACCGACTTGATGTGCGCCTTGGGCAGCTGCACGGTGCGCTTGTCCAGGTTCGGACCGCCGGCCTTCTTGATCACGGCCACGACGTCGGCAGCAGTGACCGAGCCGAACAGCTTGCCGGTGTCGGCAGCGGCCTGGACCGGCAGCGACACCTCGCCCAGACCCTCCAGCGCGGTCTTGAGCTCGTTGGCGTGCTCGACGCCCCGGACGGTCTTGGCCTCGCGTGCCCGGCGGATCTCCTCGGCCTGGCGCTCGGCGCCGCGGGAGGCCACGATGGCCAGCCCACGGGGCAGCAGGTAGTTACGGCCGTAGCCGTCCTTGACCTCGACGGCGTCGCCGGCGACACCCAGGTGCTCCACCTCAGCGGTGAGAATCAGCTTCATTGGTCTATCCCCTACCGCGTCGACGAGCCGAACGGCAGCAGAGCCACCTCGCGGGCATTCTTCACCGCGATGGCGACATCGCGCTGGTGCTGGACGCAGTTGCCGGTCACCCGACGGGCACGGATCTTGCCGCGCTCGCTGATGTAGGTGCGCAGCAGCGCGGTGTCCTTGTAGTCGATGACCTGCCCCTTACCCTTCTTGGAGCAGAACACGCACTTACGAGTCTTGACCGGCTTTTCCGGTGCCGGCCGTCGCTTTGTGGACTTGGCCATTGGTTATCTCTTCCTTGCAAAAATTTCGTTGTTGATCAGAACGGCGGCTCGTCGTCGGCCCCGCTGAAGGAGCCCGACGCCGGTGCACTACCCCACGGATCGTCCTTGGGCTCGGCCTGGCGCGAACCACCGCCGCCGCCACCGCCGAAGCCCCCACCGCCACCGCCGCCGCCACTGCGGCTGGCCTTGTTGACCTTGGCCGTGGCGTAACGCAGGGACGGACCGATCTCGTCGACCTCGACCTCGACAACGGTGCGCTTCTCCCCCTCGCGGGTTTCGAAGGAACGCTGCTTGAGCCGACCGGTGACGATCACCCGCGAACCCCGAGTGAGGCTCTCGGCCACGTTCTCGGCAGCCTCACGCCAGATGTTGCACCGCAGAAACAGCGCCTCTCCGTCTTTCCACTCACCGCTCTGGCGGTCGTAGATGCGCGGTGTCGACGCAACCGTGAAGTTGGCGACAGCCGCACCGGACGGGGTGAAACGCAGCTCCGGGTCGGCGGTCAGGTTTCCGACAACTGTGATGGTGGTGTCACCAGCCACGAGATCCTCCTGGGATTAGGCATGTCCGTTTGCGCGAAGCCTACGTAGCCTCGCCGACGACTCGCAGCCTTTAGTGCTTGTCGGTCCGCATCACCTTGGTCCGCAGCACGGACTCGTTCAGGTTGAGCTGACGGTCGAGCTCGGACACGGTGGCCGGTTCAGCCTTGACATCGACGACGGCGTAGATGCCCTCGGCGTGCTTGGCAATCTCGTAGGCCAGCCGGCGGCGTCCCCAGATGTCGACCTTGTCGACAGAACCGCCATCCTTGCGGACGACGTTCAGGAACGTCTCCAACGACGGAGCTACGGTGCGCTCGTCAAGTGTGGGGTCGAGAATGACCATGATTTCGTATGGACGCATTAGAACCTCATCACCTCCTCTGGTCGTGTACGGCCACGGCGGATTCCGTGGCAGGAGGGTCGCCTGCGTCGGCAACCGGCCCAGGCTACCCGAAACCGTCCTGATCTGCGAAATCCGGATAAGGTGAGCTCCTTGGTTCTGGAGTCGAGGGGGATGCGTGAACTATCCGAACGGGCCTTACGGGCAGGGGTTTCCGGGGCAGCCCGGCCAACCGCACCAGCCGGGCTACCCACAGCCAGGTTTTCCGCCGCAGGCCGGTTACCCGCAACAACCGGCCTTCCCACCGGCGCCGGGGTACCCCCAACAGGGTGGCTTCCAACAGCAGGCGGGCTACCCGCAGCAGCCGTACGGGATGCCGACACCTGAACCCAGTGGCGCCACCGGAACCATCGCCGCCGTCCTCGCGGCCCTGGGCGCCGTGGCAGGCCTCGGCGGCGGCGTGCTCGCGCTCATCGGCATGTCCGCGCTGAGCGGCATGAGCGGCGTCTCCGGCGGGGCGTACGCGCTGGTGGTCGCCATGGTCCTCTTCAACTTCGTCTTCGGCCTGATGATCGCCATCGGCGCGGTGCTGCTGTTCCAGCGAAAGATGCTCGGCCGGTGGCTCATTGTCGGGGCATGCGCACTGGCAATCCTGAGCAGCCTGATCAGAATCGGCATGAGTGCTGCCGCCGCCGCGGCCTACAGTGCCTACGGCGGCGGTGGCGTTGGCGTCAGCGTGCTCACATTGGTGAGTCTCATCTTCCCCATCGCGACGATTGTGTTGGCCTTGCTGCCGTCTACGACCGCATGGATCAAAGCGAAACCGAATCCGGTTGTACCTCAGTACTATCCGCAGTATCCGGGCTGGGGTTGATACGCACAGGCCCGCGAACCGTTCACGATCGGAGCAGCAGTGACCTCTGAATCAGGGTCCGAGGGGCGACAACCCGAGTGTCCGGGCGAAACCCAACTGGAGGAACCAGCGGCCGCGCCGGGGATTTCATCAAGCGGGCTCACCGCGTTCATCACGGCTGTCCTGGCCGCGATCGGCGCCCTGCTGACCCTGGGCAACGGCATCGCCGGCCTGTCCGGACTCGTCGCTCTGGCCGGTGACGCGGGATTGCGGACTCTGGCCCTCAGATCCCCCGGACCCCTGGCACTGACCATCCTCGCGACCCTGCTGAGCGTCACCTGCGGACTCTTGCTCCTGTCGGGCACGGTGGCGCTGTTACGAGGCCGAATGATCGGCCGCCGGCTCATCGTCAGCGGCTGCGTACTGATCATCCTCGGCAGTCTGATCAGCCTCGGGCTCAATCTCGCCACGACAGCCCGCTACGGGTCTTACGGCATCAGCTGGCTCGCAATCTTGAGCCTGGTGCTGCCGATAGCCACGCTCGTGCTGGCGTTGCTCCCGTCGACCGCGGCGTGGATCAGGACGAAACAGAATCTGGTGGCCACTCCGTAGCGTCGGCATGTCGGCCCTGCCAACGCCGTTATCGCCTTGCCCTGTGCCATCCGGATAGGGTTGGCCCGCCAGCGATCGAGACTCTCCGGGGGGATCTGTGACCTTTCCCAGCGGCCCCTATCCTCAGGGATACCCCGAACAACCGGGCTTTTCGCAGCCGCCCGGTTTCCAAGCCCAGCCCCCGATCTACCAGCCCGGTTTCGGACAACAGCCGGGATATGCGCAACCGGGGTGGCCTCAGCAACCCGGCTACCCGGGCGGTTATCAACCGAAGCCGCCCGGCGGGCCGAGCGGTGCCACGGGAATCTTCGCCGGCATCCTGGCGCTGCTGGGCGGACTCATCGGCATCGTGTTTCTCGTTGTCGACGTGCTCGTCATGTGATTTGACCGTGAATTCGACACCATAGGCGCCGTCTTCGCTCTGTTCAGCCTCGCATTCGGATTGGCACAATTCATCGGAGCCATACTGCTGTGGCGACGCAAGATGATCGGGCGCCGGCTCGTCGTCGCCGGATGCGCGGTGGCGATCTTGCTTGGTGTGGTCGTTCTCGGCGACACGACTATCGGCATCTCAGGGGACCCCACACGTGAGCCCCTCGCGATCAGCATCGTCGTCGCCGTGGGCCTCGTCTTGCCGATCGTGACACTCGTGCTGGCGATGCTTCCATCGACCACCAAGTGGATCCGGGCGAAACAGAATGCGGTTGCGCCGCAGTACTACCCGCCCTACCCGGGCTGAACTTCCCGCGCCGCCGTGACGGAAGGTCCGCTCAGCCGGCCGACGGGACCGGCTCGGGATCCGGCTTCGGCTCGATCCGCACCCGGTCGGCGGACGGGCGCAGCCAGTCCGGCAGCCAACGCGGCGGGTTGTCGCCGGCTCCGTCGAACACCCCGCCGGTGGGATCGTCGACGCGGCCACCGTGACGGACCAGGTCCAGCTCCGGACGGTAGATCTGGCGAATGACCAACGTGCACAACACGATCACCGCAAGATCGCGGAGCAATACGGTGGCGGTGAACCACTGTTCGGGTAGACCCTTGTTCTGTTCTCCGTACAGGTACAGCATGCGCGGCACCCAAACCAGCGCGTCGATCGTCATCCACGCCAACAAGATTCGGCGATGAGGCAAGGCGAGCACCGCCAACGGCACCAGCCAGAGCGAGAACTGGGGGCTCCACACCTTGTTGGTCAGCAGGAACGCAGCCACCACCAGGAATGCCAACTGCGCCAACCGGGGCCGCTGTTTCGCGGTCAGCGCGATGTACCCGATCGCGATGCAGCAGGCCGCGAACAACACCGCGGTAACCGTGTTGAGCACCGTCGGTGGTTCCCAGAAACCCAGATCCGGGTCGAACCCGCGCCAATCGGTGAACGACCTCACCACGTTGTACAGCGAATCCATGTCGTCACCGCGACGGGTGTTGAGCCGGAAGAACTCTGACCAACCGCGTGGGAACAACACCATGATCGGCAGGTTGACCAACAACCAGGTCACCACCGCCGTCATCGCGGCCTTGCCGACCTCACGCAGCCGTCCGGTGCGCAGCCCGAGCAGTACCAGCGGAACGAACAGCAACAGCGGATACAGCTTGGCCGCCACGCCGATTCCGATCAGCGCCCCGGCCCACACCGGTTTTCGTCTGGCCCAGGCCAGCATCGCCCCGGCGGCGGAGGCCGTCGCCAGGGCGTCGAAGTTGGTGAACACCTGGAAGATCACGATCGGCGAGCCCGCCACCAGCGCGGCGTCCCACACCCGCCGGCCGGCCATTCGGGAGGTGGCCCAGATCGTGGCCAGCCAGGCCAGCGCCAAACCGAATGCGGCGATGTTGAAGAACATCACCACCTCGGCTACCACCGGCACCGACACCAGTTTGGTCACCGCGGTGTACGTCTTGGCCAGGGACATCGACACGTACTGGTACAGCCCGGTGAGCACCGGGTATTCCATGTAGCGGATCGCCGGGCTGCCGTCGTACTGCACGCGCGGCTTGCCGGTGGCGTCGTTCTCCACCCAGCTGGACTTGTACGGAAACTTGCCCTGGTTCAACAACTCTGCGGTGTAGAGGGGAACCGTGTCGGAGTAGCACAGCTCGTAATAGGCGCGGTTGTTCTCCCAGTTCGCCACCCGCTGCCCGGCAGTACCGGACCCGGTCGACTGGAGGCAGGCCGCCTTCGTCGAGTAGCCCAGCGCGAGGAAGACCACCGCGATCAGGAGCATCACCCGCAGCGGGGTCATGAAGCGCGCCCGGCCGATCAACGCATGGCGGCCGACGGGCCCGCCCACGGTCTGCGACAGCGCCTCGGCCAGCCGGTCGTTGCGGCTGGGGAGGTCGCGGTCGTCATCGCTCCGCTGGTCTGCTGCAGGCGGAGCCGGCGAATCCAGCTCTGTCAGTGGAGCCGGCGATACCCGATCCGTCACGGAGGCGGCGGTGGCACCGGGACGCCTGGGGCGCCGGGCACGACGGGAACTCCCGGCGGCGGTCCGATCGGCACGGTCGTCGGAGGGCCGATCGGGATCGTAATGCCCGGGGCCACTTCGATGGTCGGCTGAATCACGGTCTCCGAGGGCATCACCGAGATCGGCGGGCCGGTCGGGGTCGTTCCGGGCGGGGGCGCGGCCGGTGCCTGCGGCACACCCGCATAGCCGCCGATCTCGGTCGGCTTCGGGAACGTCTCCTTGTCGGAGCCTTCCAGCGCGCCGTCCATCGTGGCTTTCCAGATGTCCGACGGCAGACCGGATCCGTAGACCGAACCGCCCGACGGGGTCTTCAACGGCTTCACGCCCTCGGTGGTACCCACCCACACCGCGGTTGAAAGCGACGGTGTGTAACCGACCATCCAGGCGTCACGATTGTCGCCCGTGTCGCCGAGCTGGTTGGTGCCCGTCTTGGCGGCCGACTGCCGTCCGCCGGCCAGGTTGTGCCCGCGCGAATAGCCCGCGATCGGTTGCATCGCCGACGAGACGTTGTCGGCGACTGCCTTGTCGATGCGCTGTTCACCGTTGTCCTGGCTGGAGGCGTCGAAGAGCACCTGGCCCGAGGAGTTCACCACCTTCTGCACGAAGTGCGGCTTGTGGTAGACGCCGGAGGCCGCGAGCGTGGCGTATGCCGAGGCCATGTCGATCACCCGGGACTGGTACTGGCCCAGCACCACACCGTTGTTGGGTGGCCCGCCCTGGCCGTCTTCGGACAGCGTGTGCTCGACGCCGGGGAAGCTCTCGGCCACGCCGGCATCGTGCGCGGCCTTCGCCACGTCCTCGGGACCGTTCTCGAGCTTGAGCATCAACCGGTAGTAGCTGGTGTTCAGCGACCGCTTGAGCGCTTCGGCGATCGAGCAGGTGCCGCAGCCTTCGCCTTCGACGTTGCTGATCTTGATGCCGTTGACCGTCAGGGGCCCACTGTCCACCTGGTAGCCCAGACCGATGCCCTGCTGCAGGGCAGCGACCAGAGCGAACACCTTGAACGACGAACCTGTCGGCAGACCGGCCTGGGCGAAGTCGAAGCCGTTGGCGTCTGAACCGCCGTAGTACGCCTTGACGGCGCCGTCGCGTGGATCGATCGAGACCACCGCGGTACGCATGTCGGGCTCTTGGCCGTCCATGTACTTCTCGACCGCCTCTTCGGCGGCCTGCTGGGCCTGCGGGTCGATCGTGGTGGTGACCTGCAGTCCCTCGGTGTTCAGCGCCTGCTCGCTGATGTCGAACAGGTCCAGCAGTTCCTTGGTGACCTGCCGCTCGATCAGACCGTTCGGGCCGGTGGTCTGGTTCTGCTGCCGGGCCAGGTCGGGCGGCACGGTCGGCGGGAACACCTGCTGGGCACGCTCGTTGGCCGGCAGCGCGCCCATGTCGACCATGCCGTCGAGCACCCAGTTCCACCGTTCGGCGGCGCCTTCCGGATCCACCGCGGGGTCCAGCGTCGACGGGCGCTGGATCAGGGCCGCCATCAACGCGCCCTCGGCGACGGTGAGCTGCTCGACGGGCTTGTCGAAGTACGCCTTGGCGGCCGCCGCGATCCCGTAGGAGCCGCGACCGAAGTAGATCATGTTCAGATACGCCTGCATCACAGCGTCTTTGGACCATTCGCTGGCCATCTTGGTGGAGATCACCAGTTCCTTGGCCTTGCGGATCAGACCACCGATGCCCGAGCGCTCGTCACCGACCAACGCGTTCTTGACGTACTGCTGCGTAATCGTCGATCCACCCTGCAGATCACCGCCCACCAGGTTGTTCTTGATCGCACGCAGCAGAGCGGTGAACGAGAAGCCCGGATTGGAGTAGAAGTCGCGATCCTCGGCAGCCATCACCGCGTCGCGCACGTGCACCGGGATCTGGTCGATGTTCACATCCACCCGGTTGCCCTCGGGAGGCACGATCTTGGCGATCTCACTGCCGTCGCTGGCCAGGATCGTCGAGACCTGCGCGGTGCGGATGTCACCGGGCTGCGGCACGTCGACGATGGCGTAGGCCATTCCGAACGTCACCAGCGGCAGCAGGATCATCGCCACCACCGCGGCGATCAGCCCGCGCCGGACCAGCTTCCAATTGATGTGGAACTGCCGAGCCCGCTTCGGCTCAGAATCCGACGGGCCGGACGAACCCGGCCCGCGGCCGCCTCCCGAGCGCGGCGGGGGCGATTTCGGTGGAGGCGGCTTGGGCGGCGGAGTTCCGTCCATCGCGGCCTTGACGACGTCCAGCGGCGCCGGCCTGCCGTCGCGCACCGGAGGCAGGATCGCGGTGAGGCGGTCATCGGGCGGGACCGCAGATCGGGGACGACCCGTCGGCACGTTCTCGCGGGGCGTGGGCCCGTTGTCGCGCGGGCTGGGGCCGTTGTCGCGGACCGGCGGACGATTCTCCCGCGCCGGTGGCCGATTCTCGCGTGCGCCGAGGCGGTCAGCCGCACTACGGGCGTCGTTGGCTGACCGGCTATGGCGCCCTTCGCTATTCACTGGCCGTACGCGCGGACTTGCGCGTGGATCGGGTGCCACGGGCCTTCGGCGGCCGAGGCGCGCCGAGCACATATGACTTGACCAGATGATTCCAACTGCAGGTGCGGCATACCTCCACCACATGGACCGCGAACTCGTCGTAACGAGTTGCCAACATCACCAGCTCCTCCGCGGTGCGCGCCGAGCCCGAGACCGGGCCCAGATGATCACCGAATACCCACGACACCAGCGTGAGCTGCTCTTTACGGCAGATCGGACACATCACCGAACTTTGTTTGCCGTGGAATTTTGCAGCGCGCAGCAGGTACGGGTTGGCGTCACAGACCTCCGAGACGCCGGTGCGCCCCGAATAGACCTCAGCCAGCAGGGACCGCCGCCGAAGCGCGTAGTCCACCACCTGTCTCTGCAATCGCACGATGACCAGAGTACGTCGACCCCCTGGACACCGAGGCGCGACCGCGTCACACCTCTTACGATCATCGGCGTGGCGACACGGCAGACCTCGACTACGCGGGCCAAAGACAGTGATCGCAATGACACCTGCAAGGTGCTCGACAATGCGCTCAGCGAAGGCCAGTTGTCGATGGAGGAACACCGCCAACGGGTGACGGCGGCCACCAACGCGACCACCCTGGGCGATCTGGCCGGCCTGGTCGACGATCTGCAGAACTCGAACGCACCCGTGCAACTGCCCGAGCTGTCCAAGCCCCGGCTGCCGCGCATGCCCCGGACACAGGGGCCCGGGTGGGGCCTGCGGCTGGCGATGGCGGTCGTCCTGGTCATCTTCGGGATCGGTATCGGATGGGGCCTGTACGGGAACACGTCGTCGCCGTTGAGTTTCAATCCCGACCCGGGGGCCGTGCCCGACGGCATCGACCCGGTGGTGCTGACCCCGCCGACCCAGCTGCAATCGCTCAACGGCGTCAAAGGGCTCTTCGAGCAGATGCGCCAGAAGTTCGGCGCCACCACCGGTTTCGAACTGCACATCGATCCCGATTCGGCCCTGCTGTACCGACCCGACCCGCAGGACAACCGTAAGAAGCTCTATTACCGCTACACCGGCGGTTGGGGTGACCCCAGCACAGATCCGCGCAACGTCGAGAAGGACGATCGTCTCGTCGACCTCGCCGCCTTCGATTACGAGAAGGTCCTCGGCATCATGCGGGGCGCACCCGACACGCTCAACACCAAACGTGCCGACGTGAAGAGCACCTGGCTGCGGATCACCCCGTCCGAGGACCCGTCCACTCCCGAAGCCATCAACGTCGCGGTGATCGTCAGCAGTGATTTCGGGGGCGGGAGCATCGACCTCTACCCCGACGGCACCGTCAAGAGCATGTACCGCAACAACTGACGTCGGGCGGCGCCGCGATCGCGTGCTCCGAGCACGCCGTAGAACGCTCGTAGAACGCCCGCAGAACCGGCCAACACTTGGCACGCAATATATCGGCGCGATACAGTTTGGCGAGGTGTTGATCCGTCGTAGCGATCAATTCCATCTGATCTGTCGAAAGGGGGTGATCTCGGTGCTGGAGCTCGCCATCCTGGGCCTCTTGCTCGAATCACCCATGCACGGCTACGAGCTGCGCAAGCGTTTGACGGGTCTGTTGGGGGCGTTCCGAGCGTTCTCGTATGGCTCGCTCTACCCGGCATTACGTCGCATGCAGGCCGACGGCCTGATCGTCGAGGACGCCGCACCCTTGGGACCGACCAAGGTGCGCCGGGCTCGTCGGGTGTACCAGCTGACCGATGCCGGAAAGCAGCGATTCACCGAGCTGGTCGCCGACACGGGACCACAGAACTTCTCCGACGACGGGTTTGGTGTCCACCTCGCCTTCTTCAACCGCACCCCGGCCGAGGCCAGGATGCGAATTCTGGAGGGGCGGCGTCGTCAGGTGGAAGAACGCCGGGAAGGTCTGCGTGAAGCCGTGGCGCGGGCCAGCAGTTCGTTCGACCGCTACACCCGTCAGCTTCACCAGCTGGGCCTGGAGTCCAGCGAACGAGAAGTGAAATGGCTCAACGAGTTGATCGCGGCCGAACGTACGGCGCAGGGGCGCCCAGAAAACATATGAGCACAGCTCCGTACGAGGCCCCCCAGGCCGAACACAAAGAACGAGTTAGGAGATCGTCCATGTCTGAGCACTCAGGAGAAATCCGGGTCGCCATTGTCGGCGTCGGTAACTGCGCATCGTCCCTGGTCCAAGGCGTGCAGTATTACTACAACGCCGACGAGAACGCGGCTGTGCCGGGCCTGATGCACGTGAAGTTCGGCCCCTACCACGTGCGTGACGTGAAGTTCGTGGCCGCGTTCGACGTGGACGCCAAGAAGGTCGGCTTCGACCTGTCCGAGGCCATCTTCGCCTCCGAGAACAACACCATCAAGATCGCCGACGTGCCGCCGACCAACGTGACGGTGCAGCGCGGCCCGACCCTCGACGGCATCGGCAAGTACTACGCCGACACCATCGAGGTCTCCGACTTCGAGCCGGTCGACGTGGTCCAGGCCCTCAAGGACGCCAAGGTCGACGTGCTCGTCTCCTACCTGCCGGTGGGCTCCGAAGAGGCCGACAAGTTCTACGCCCAGTGCGCCATCGACGCCGGCGTGGCCTTCGTCAACGCCCTGCCCGTGTTCATCGCCTCCGACCCGGTGTGGGCCAAGAAGTTCGCCGACGCCGGTGTCCCGATCATCGGTGACGACATCAAGAGCCAGGTCGGCGCCACCATCACCCACCGCGTGATGGCCAAGCTGTTCGAGGACCGCGGCGTCACGCTGGACCGCACCTACCAGCTCAACGTCGGCGGCAACATGGACTTCCTGAACATGCTGGAGCGCTCGCGGCTGGAGTCCAAGAAGGTCTCCAAGACCCAGGCCGTCACCTCCAACCTGACCGGCTCGCTGGCCGGCAAGGTCGAGGACAAGAACGTCCACATCGGCCCGTCCGACCACGTCGCGTGGCTCGACGACCGCAAGTGGGCCTACGTGCGCCTGGAAGGCCGCGCCTTCGGTGACGTGCCGCTGAACCTGGAATACAAGCTCGAGGTGTGGGACTCGCCCAACTCGGCCGGTGTGATCATCGACGCGGTGCGTGCCGCCAAGATCGCCAAGGACCGCGGCATCGGCGGCCCCGTCGAGGCGGCCTCGGCCTACCTGATGAAGAGCCCGCCGAAGCAGATCGCCGATGACGTCGCCCGCACCCAGCTGGAGACCTTCATTACTGGTTAGCGTTTCACTCTGCGCCCAGGGCGTGTGCTTCTCGCACAACTACGCCCTGGGCGCAGAGTCGTTTTGGAAGTAAGGTCCGGCGTGTGGTTGCCGACGAAGATCTCATTGGCCTTGACGAGTTCGGGCTCCTTGACGAGAACGCCGAACAGATCGGCGTGAAAGGCCCGGTTCCGCCGGTCGAGCGCATCGAGCAGGGGCCGATCAGCGCGCTGAAGTTCGGCACGGATGCACCGCGGGTGGTGTTCCTGCACGGCGGCGGCCAGAACGCCCACACCTGGGACACCGTGATCCTGGGACTCGGCGAGCCCGCCCTGGCGGTCGACCTGCCCGGCCACGGCCGCTCCGCCTGGCGCGAGGACGGCGACTACGGACCCAAACTCAATGCGGCAAGCCTGATCCCGGTGCTCGAAACCCACGCCCCCGCCCCGCGATTGGTGGTCGGCATGTCACTGGGCGGGCTGACCGCGCTGCGGATCGCGGCGACCGAACCTCGGCTGGTGCCCGAACTCGCGCTCGTCGACGTCACCCCGTCGGCACCCGAACGCCACAACGAGATGACCAAGGCCCAGATGGGCACCGTGGCCCTGGTACAGGAGCACCGCACCTTCCCGACGTTTCAGGCGATGCTCGACGTGACCATTGCCGCGGCTCCGCATCGGGACCGGAATTCGTTGCGGCGCGGTGTCTTCCACAATTCCAAGCAGCTCGAGGACGGCACCTGGACCTGGCGGTACGACTCGTTCCGCAAGGGTGACGGGTTCGAGGGGCTGTGGGACGACGTCCCGTCGATCACCATGCCCACCACCCTGATCCGCGGCGCCAACTCGTTCTTCGTCAACGACGAGGACGCCGAGACGTTCTCCAGAACCGCACCCGGCTTTCGGCGCACCCATGTCGTCGCCGACTCCGGCCACTCCGTGCAGGGCGATCAGCCGGCCAAGCTCGTGGAGATCCTGCGCGGCATTCTCGGTAGCTAGCAGGTCGCCTGCTGTTAACCCGCTGCTAGCTCAGCTCCCGTAGGTTTCCGCCAGTCCGGCCGCTCAGCCCGCGGCCGGTGTCTGGTGGAAGGATCTGTGCGGATGCCGCTTGTACCGTTGAATCTCTTTGTCACTCATCGTGGAACGTCGTCGCGCCAGCACGTGACCTGCCGCTACCGCTGTGGCGATGCGTGTTCCAAGCCGGCTCCGAACACCAGCGACAACCAGTACTTCGGCGACATCGTCAAGCAGATGTCGCGCCGGTCGATGCTGCAAGCCGCCGGTGTCACCGTGCTGGCCGTCGGCGCCGGATCGGCGCTGGCCGCGTGCGGCACCGACACGTCGCCCGGGCAGACGCCGTCACCGGCCGCGCTGCCCGTCGAGACGCCGGCCGGCATGAAGTTCACCGCCGTCGCACCGAACACCGAAGACGCCGTGGTGATCCCGGACGGTTACCAGCAGCGGGTCGTGATCGCGTGGGGCGACCCGGTCCTGCCCGACGCCCCGATGTTCGACATCAACCGGCAGACCGCCGATGCCCAGCGCAAACAGTTCGGGTTCAACAACGACTTCGCCGCGCTCCTGCCGATCGAAGGACAGGCCAACCGATTCCTGTTGGTGACCAACTTCGAGTACGTCACGCCGGAATTCATGTTCCCCCGCTACAACGCAGAGGCGCCCACCCGCGAGCAGTTCGACATCGAGATCGCGGCGGTCGGGATGGGCGTGGTCGAGGTGGAACGCGGCGCCGACGGTGCGCTGAAGCCCGTGATGGGCCGCTACAACCGTCGTATCACGGCGGACACCCCGTTCACGCTCACCGGACCCGCCGCAGGCACCGACTTCGTCAAGACCGCCGCCGACCCCACCGGACGGGCCGTGGCCGGGACCTTCGCCAACTGCGCCGGTGGTGTAACCCCCTGGGGCACAGTTCTTTCCGGTGAGGAGAACTTCCACGGCTACTTCGGCGCCGCCGAAGGGGCTCCGGCGCCGAAGCCGGCCGACGCCGACCGGTTCGACCGCTACGGCGTCGAGCACGAGCGCTCCGAGCTGAGGTGGGAAGACTTCGACCCGCGCTTCGACCTCACCAAGACCCCCAATGAGGTCAACCGCTTCGGCTACGTCGTCGAACTCAACCCGTGGGACCCGGCATCGACTCCGGTCAAACACTCCGCGCTGGGTCGGCTCAAGCACGAGGGAGCGAACGTCTACGTCACCGGCGACGGCAGCGTGGTGGTCTACACCGGCGACGACGAACGCTTCGACTACATGTACAAGTTCGTCTCCGCCAAGAAGATCGCACCCGGGTGGAAGACCGGTGATCCCGCCGCGATGGCCCACAACATGACCCTCCTCGACGAGGGCACGTTGTACGTCGCCAAGCTGACCAGCGACATCCCCGCCGCCGAGATCGACGGCACCGGCAAGCTTCCGGCGAAAGGCTCGTTCGCCGGGACCGGCACCTGGATCCCGCTGCTGAAGTCCGGGCCGAACGGGCAGGCCGAATCTCTCGTCGAGGGCGTGACCGCGCCGGAGGCCGCGGTGTTCACCCGCATCGCCGCCGACAAGGCCGGCGCCACCAAGATGGACCGGCCCGAGGACTTCGAGGCCAACCCACGTACCGGCAAGGTCTACGTGGCGCTGACCAACAACGACGAGCGCGGCACGCCCGGTGAGGCCGGCGTCGACGCGGCCAACCCGCGCAACGAGAACAAGAACGGCCAGATCCTGGAAATCACCGACAACCACACCGGAACCGACTTCACCTGGGATCTGCTGTTGGTGTGCGGTGACCCCAAGGCGGCCGACACCTACTACGCCGGGTTCGACAAAAACCAGGTCAGTCCCATCTCCTGCCCGGACAACCTCGCCTTCGACAGCCACGGCAACCTGTGGATCTCGACCGACGGCAACGCGCTCGACGCCAACGACGGATTGTTCGCCGTGGCGCTCGACGGCCCGAACCGCGGTGAGACCAAACAGTTCCTCACCGTGCCGGTCGGCGCCGAGACGTGCGGGCCGGTGGTGACCGACGACCTCGTCACCGTCTGCGTGCAGCACCCGGGTGAGGGCGACGACCACAGCCTCGACAAGCCGTTGTCGCACTGGCCGGGCGGTGCCGACACCCCCGCGCGGCCCGCCGTGGTGGCGGTGTGGAAGCCCGGCGGCCAGATCGGCACCGTCTGACCGCTTTGCGCGAAGACCATCCGGCCTCTGAGTAGGCTCGAAGAAGTGAGCCATCCCATCCGCATCGGCGTGCAACTGCAGCCGCAGCACTCCCCCAAGTACAGCCACATCCGCGATGCCGTGCGCCGCTGTGAGGACATCGGCGTCGACATCGCCTTCAACTGGGATCACTTCTTCCCGCTCTACGGGGATCCCGACGGTGCGCACTACGAGTGTTGGACGATGCTGGGCGCCTGGGCCGAACAGACGTCACGCATCGAGATCGGCGCCCTGGTGAGCTGCAACTCCTACCGTAACCCCGAACTGCTGGCCGACATGGCCCGCACCGTCGACCACATCTCCGACGGCCGGCTCATTCTTGGCATCGGAAGTGGTTGGAAACAAAAGGATTACGACGAATACGGGTATGAGTTCGGAACCGCGGGCAGCCGCCTCGACGACCTCGCGCAGGCGCTGCCGCGCATCGAGGCCCGGCTGGCCAAGCTGAACCCGGCACCCACCCGGGAGATCCCGATCCTGATCGGTGGGCAGGGCGAACGCAAGACCCTGCGCCTGGTGGCCGAGCATGCCGACATCTGGCACGCCTTCGTCGACCAAAACACCTACCCGGGCAAGGCAGAGGTGCTCGCCGAGCACTGCGGCATCACGGGCCGGGACCCCGCCACCGTGCAGCGCTCGGCCGGGGTGCAGGAATCGGGCGGCATCGATGCGATGCTGGCCGAGGCCGACGCACTGGCCGATCTCGGGGTCAGCATCCTGACCGTCGGCGTCAACGGGCCCGACTATGACCTGACCGCTGCGGAGGCACTCTGCCGGTGGCGCGACGGCCGCGACGCAAAGATCAGCGGATGAGCTGAGGCCACTCGTATCACCCTTTGGATCCACCCGTGAGAAACTTGCGCATTGCCAACGCACGGGGGGTGTGCGTCCCAACTGAATGGGGGAGTTAACAAGGGTGCCGAAAAACTACGGGGTCAAGGAGAAGGACCAGGTTGTCACGCACATCATCAACCTGGTGATGACGGGCAAGCTGCGCTCCGGTGACCGCATCGATCGCAACGAGATCGTCCGCGACCTCGGGCTCAGCCGCGTTCCGATCCAGGAAGCGGTGGTCCAGCTCGAGCACGACGGCATCCTGTCGACCCGATATCACCGCGGCGCCTTCGTCTCGAGGTTCGATGAGGCGACCGTGGCCGAACATCACGAGCTGTACGGCATCCTGAACGGCATCGCCTCGGCCCGCTGCGCCACCAACCCGACGCCCCGTATCCTCGCCCACCTCGACGACACGTTGCGGATCATGCGCACAGCAAAGGACACCAGGTCCTTCCAGGAGGCCTGCTGGGTGTACCGCGACGCGATCAACGACGAGTACGCCGGACCCCGCCTGCACGCCACCATCCGCGCCGGCAAGAGCTTCGCCCCCTCGGAATTCTGGATCAGCTACCCGAAGGCCAAGGCCGACTTTCTGTCCAGCTACGAGGACGAAACCGCAGCCATCCACGCGCATGACCCCGACGGCGCCCGCCGGGCCTGCACCGAGCGCGCGGCCCTGATGGCGCAGATCATGATCGCCGAGCTCACCCGGCGAGGGGTGTTCGGCGACTTGCGGTCCCCTTGAGCGGAATCACTCATCACCAGGCGTCGGCCCACTAGGTTGCATCAGATGGACGTCAGACGATCGGCCGCGCTGCTGACCACGGTCCTGATACTGCTCGGGCTGGTGTGCGCAGCACCGGCCGCGGCAGACGTCGACCAATGTGCGCCCCCCGGCGTGCACAGTGCCAGCGCACTGCCGACCAACCTGGCCGCCGCGGCCACCGGGCCCGGCGCCGACAAATACACCACGGCCACCGTCGCACCCTTGACCTCCATCCGGCCCGAGAACCTCGGGCTGGGGACCCCCGGTGTCCTCACCGTCGGCACGCTCTCGGACGCTCCCCCCAGCATCTGTATCAACTCGGCCGGCCAGTTCACCGGGTTCGACAACGAGTTGCTGCGCGCCATCGCCGACAAGCTCGGCCTGCGGGTCAACTTCGTCGGCACCGACTTCTCGGGGCTGCTGGCCCAGACCGCATCCCGCCGTTTCGACGTGGCGTCCTCCTCGATCACCACCACCGATGCCCGGCGACGCACCGTCGGCTTCACCAACGGCTACGACTTCGGCTACTTCTCCCTCGTCGTACCGACCGGCTCACCGATCACCGGGTTCGGCCAACTCGCCGCCGGGCAACGCATCGGCGTCGTCCAGGGCACCGTGCAGGAGGCCTACGTCATCGACACGCTGCGCCTGCAGCCGGTCAAGTTCCCCGACTACAACACCGTCTACGCCAGCCTGAAAACCCGTCAGATCGACGCCTGGGTGGCCCCGTCCCAACAGGCATCGGGCACGGTGCAACCCGGTGACCCGGCGCAGATCATCGAAAACACCTTCAGCCTGGACAATTTCGTGGCGTGGGCGGTGGCCAAGGAGAACCGGCCGCTGATCGACGCCCTGAACTCCGGGCTCGACGCCGTGATCGCCGACGGCACCTGGGCCAGGCTGTACTCCGACTGGGTCCCGCGGGCCCTGCCGCCCGGCTGGAAACCCGGATCGAAGGCCGCACCCCAACCCCAACTGCCCGATTTCGCCGCGATCGCCGCCAACCGGGAACAGCCCGCCGCCGGGGCCCCGGTCGCGCCGAAATCCACGCTCTCGCAACTCGCTGACTCGTTCCTCGACTGGGATCTCTACAAGCAGGCCATCCCCGACCTGTTCCGTACCGGCCTGCCCAACACGCTCATCCTGACCGTGTGCGCCAGCATCATCGGCCTGGCGCTCGGGATGGTGCTGGCGGTGGCCGGTATCTCCCGGTCACGGTGGCTGCGCTGGCCGGCCCGGGTCTACACCGACATCTTCCGCGGCCTACCCGAAGTGGTGATCATCTTGCTGATCGGGCTGGGTATCGGGCCGGTGGTCGGATCTCTCACCGGCAACAGCCCCTATCCCCTGGGCATCGCGGCCCTGGGGCTGATGGCCGCGGCCTACGTCGGGGAGATCTTCCGCTCCGGCATCCAGAGCGTGGAAGCCGGACAGCTGGAAGCCTCTCGCGCCCTTGGCTTCAGCTACGCCTCGTCGATGCGCCTGATCGTCGTGCCACAGGGAATTCGGCGAGTGTTGCCGGCACTGATGAACCAGTTCATCTCACTACTGAAGGCGTCCTCGCTGGTGTACTTCCTCGGCCTGGTGGCAAGCCAGCGGGAACTGTTCCAGGTGGGCCGAGATCTCAACGCGCAGACCGGGAATCTGTCGCCCCTGGTGGCGGCCGGACTGTTCTACCTGCTGCTGACCATCCCCCTGACGCATCTGGTGAACTACGTCGACAACCGGTTGCGCCGAGGACGGCCCCCCACCGAGGAGGATCCGCTGCCCCCGGCGACCACCCAGGAGATGATCTGATGTCGGCACCACAACCAGTTGCGCTGGCCGCCAAGGACATTCACCTGTCGTTCGGACCGAATGCGGTGCTGCGGGGGGTAGAGCTCGACGTACCGGCCGGCACCACGACCGCGATCATCGGACCGTCCGGCTCGGGGAAGTCGACACTGCTGCGCACCCTCAACCGGCTGTACGAGCCCGATCGCGGCGACATCCTGCTCGACGGACGCTCGGTTCTCACCGACAACCCCGACCAGTTGCGCCAGCGCATCGGCATGGTGTTCCAGCAGTTCAATCTTTTCCCGCACAAGACCGTGCTCGACAACGTCACCCTGGGCCCGCGCAAGCTCAAGGGGCTCAGCCACGAGCACGCCCGCACCCTGGGGCTCGAACAGCTCGAGCGGGTTGGTCTGCGGCACAAGGCCGATGTACGTCCGAGCACGCTGTCGGGCGGCCAGCAGCAGCGCGTCGCGATCGCACGAGCGCTCGCCATGGCCCCGCAGGTGATGTTCTTCGACGAGGCCACCTCGGCGCTGGATCCCGAATTGGTCAAGGGCATCCTGGAGTTGATCGCCGAGCTGGCCGCCGAGGGGATGACGATCCTGGCGGTCACCCACGAGATGGGCTTCGCCCGCTCCACCGCCGACTCGGTCGTCTTCATGGATCACGGCAAAGTGGTCGAGTCGGGGCCTCCCGACCAGATCTTCGAGGCGGCCGAAACAGATCGGCTGCGCCGCTTCCTGTCGCAGGTTCTGTAAGGGTGACGGGAAACCCCTCCACCAAACCCAGGAAGCTGACGACCTGTCAGCGCCAGACAGGTTAGACTAGCGAATTATGATGGAGCACGATCCGCAGGTCACAGAGTTGGCCGGGGAGCTGCAACGAGTGCTCTCCAAGGTGTTCTCGGTGCTGCGTCGTGGCGACACGAACAAGGGCACCGCGGGAGAACTCACGTTGGCCCAGCTCTCGATCCTGCTCACCCTGCTCGACCAGGGCCCGATCCGGATGACCGAGCTGGCCGCCCGCGAGCGCGTCCGCACCCCCACCACCACCGTGGCGATCCGCCGGCTCGAGAAGCTCGGGCTGGTCAAACGGTCTCGCGACCCCTCCGACCTGCGCGCTGTCCTGGTCGAGGTCACCCCGCGCGGCCTGGTGCAACACCGTGAATCGCTGGCAGCCCGCCGCGCCGATCTGGCCGCCCGGCTGGCCAACCTGAGCGCCGACGACCTCGCCACTCTCGCCACCGCACTGGCCCCGCTCGAGCGGCTGGCCAGCCAGAACGAGCCGGCCCAGGCCGCCGCCAAATCGGAGTAGCCGGGCTATCCCAACCAGTCCAACACCGCAGCAGCGGTCCACGACTGCTGCATGCTGCCCAGCGGCTCACCGGTGAACGGCTCGTAATACTCGGCAAAGGTGCCGTCGCTCGCCTGCCGAAGACCTTCCTGCCGCAGCAGCCGGGCCCGCTCGGCCCAGCCCCGGCGTGCGAAGCACCACGAGAACAACCACGTCATCACCGGCCACACCGGCCCACGCCAGTATTCGCGCGCCCGGAAGTCCCGCGACACCGGCGACGTCGACGGGATCAGCCCATACCGCAGGTCGGGGTGGCCGCAGAACCGCGGGCCCTCCAGCAGCCGCAACAGCGCACGTTCCCGGTCGTGCGGCAACCCGCCACACAGCAACGGCGCGAACTGGGCCACCGTCTCGGTGGGCACCCACTTCTTCGCCCGGACGTCATAATCCCTTGCCGCACCGGTACGTTCATCGGCGGTCTCGACAACACCCGACCGGAAACGCTCCGCCCACGAGTAGAGATCGCGGACATCGGCGAGCGGCCGCTTGTAGTCCTCGCCGATCTCGGCGAGCACCTGGCAGGCCACCGAGAAGATGGCCGAGACGAACACATCCTCGACCGCGAAACTCATCACCTTGGGCAGCAGATCGTCGTCGTAGCGAACGGATTTCATCTCTTCGAGCAGCCACAGGTACCGGTCGTACTCGAGATCGGTCGGACGCTGGGTCGCGTCGGTGATGATCGCGTTGTCCTCACGCTGATACTCCGGCACGTCTCCGGGAACCACGTTGGCGTAGGCACTGTCCCAGCGTGGCGAGTTGTCCATCCCGGACTCCCAGCCGTGATACAGCGTGATGCGGCCGTGGCCGTCCTGATCGCGCTTCTCGGCCAGCCAACGATGCCAGCGCACCAGATCGGCCCACCGCCGGTCCAGGAAGGCCGCCGCCACCGCGCGGGTGGACCGGCCCCGGCTGCGGGCGTGGTCGAGGATGCGCTGCACCGCGATCGCGTGCACCGGTGGCTGAGTGATGCCCGAGGTGTGCCGGGCCCGGGGCGCATTGGCCGCCAGCGCCGAGGTGGCCCACCGGGCCGGGCCGGGAAAGTAGCCGTCGACGCCGTTGGCGAACACGATGTGCGGGATCATCCCGTTCTGCCACTGCGCCGAGAGCAGGGTGTCGAGTTCCACCACGGCGCGCTCCACGCTGAGCGGGGCCAGCCCGATCGCCACGAACGCCGCATCCCAGCTCCACATGTGCGGATACAGGAGTGGCGCCGCAGTGGTCATCACACCCAGGTCGTTACCGCGCAGCAGGTAGGCGGCCCGCGCGGCGAGCTGGGTGGGTGCGAAGCTGGGATCCGGTGGCATTCCTACCATGATGCGACTCCGGCGCCCGGTCCGCAGGTCGGCCCCGTCACTTTCGCCGTCACAGTAACGTTGCAGTCGTGCCGACTGCATTGATCACCGGGGCCGCCGGCGGCATCGGATCGGCGATCGCCGCTGCCCTTGCTCCCACCCACACGCTGCTGCTGGCCGGACGCCCGTCCGCGCGCCTGGACGCGCTCGCCGACCGGCTCGGCGCACCGACCTGGCCACTCGACCTGACCGACGCCGATTCGATCGAGGCCGCCACCGAGGTGCTCGCCGAACTCGACGTGCTGGTGCACAACGCCGGTGTGCTCTACCCGGGCCGGGTGTCGGAGACCATCGCCGAGCAGTGGCGGGCCTCGTTCGAGGTCAACGTCACCGGTGCGGTGGCGCTCACCCTGGCCCTGCTGCCGGCCCTGCGCGCCGCCCGCGGGCATGTGGTGTTCATCAACTCCGGTGCCGGACAGAAGGTTTCGCCCGGAATGGCATCCTACTCGGCCAGCAAGTTCGCGCTGCGGGCCTTCGCGGATTCACTGCGCGCCGACGAACCGACGCTGCGGGTCACCTCGATCTTCCCCGGCCGCACCGACACCGAGATGCAACGCGACCTGGTGGCGTACGAGACCGACGGCGCCGGAGACTACGACCCGGAGAAGTTCCTCAAGCCCGAGACGGTCGCCGGGCTGGTGGCGACCGCCGTCACCACCCCGCCCGACGGCTACGTACACGAAATCGTGGTCCGCCCCGGGTGATTTGTGCACGCGGACATGCGGTGACCGCGTGCGCGCGTGCACAAATCACTAGACGACGAGGTTGACCAGCCGGCCCGGCACCACGATGACCTTCTTCGGCGTGGCGCCGTCCAGGAAGGCCTGCACCTTCTCGTCGGCCAGCGCCGCGGCTTCGAGCCCGGCCCGGTCCAAATCGGCGGCCACCGTGATCTTGCCGCGGACCTTGCCGTTGACCTGGACCGGGAACTCGATCGTGTCATCGACGAGGTACTGCGGATCAGCCACCGGGAACGGTCCGTGCGCCAGTGACGTGTCGTGGCCCAACCGCTTCCACAACTCCTCCGCCAGGTGCGGTGCCAGCGGGGCGACCATCAGCACCAGAGGTTCGATCGCGGCGCGTGCCGACACCCCGGCCTTGGTCAGGTGGTTGGTGTATTCGATCAGCTTGGCCGCCGCGGTGTTGTTGCGGAGCGCCGCATAGTCTTCGGTCACCCCGGCGATGGTGCGGTGCAGGATCTTCAGGGTGTCGGTATCGAGCGCCTCGTGTGCGGCGACATCGGTTGCCCCGGTCTCCTCATCGACCACCGCGCGCCACACCCGCTGCAGGAACCGGTGCGCACCGACGACGTCCTTGGTGGCCCACGGGCGCGACGCCTCCAGCGGGCCCATCGACATCTCGTAGACGCGCAGGGTGTCCGCGCCGTACTCGTCGCAGATCTCGTCGGGGGACACGGAGTTCTTCAGGCTCTTGCCGATCTTGCCGAACTCCTGGTTCACCTCGATCTCGCCATCAGGGCCCGGCCAGAAGAACTTGCCGTCGCGCTCGACGACTTCGGCGGCGGGCACGTAGCTGCCCCGGGCGTCGGTGTAGGCGAAGGCCTGGATGTAGCCCTGGTTGACCAGGCGGCGGTACGGCTCGCTCGAGCTGACGTGGCCGAGGTCGAACAGCACCTTGTGCCAGAAGCGGCAGTACAGCAGGTGCAGCACCGCATGCTCGACGCCGCCGACGTAGAGATCCACACCTCCCGGATCGTCCGGCCCGTGCTCGGCCGGCCGCGGACCCATCCAGTAGGCCTCGTTCTCCTTGGCGCACAGCTCTTCCGAGTTGTGCGGGTCGGTGTAACGCAGCTCGTACCAGGAGCTGGCCGCCCACTGCGGCATCACGTTGGTGTCGCGCGTGTATTCCTGCAGCCCGTCACCGAGATCCAGTTCGACATGCACCCATTCGGTGGCCTTGCCCAACGGGGGCGACGGCTCGCTGTCGGCGTCGTCCGGGTCGAACGACACCGGCGAATAGTCGGGGACATCCGGAAGTTCGACGGGCAGAGCCGATTCCGGCAGCGGGTGAGCGCGGCCGGAGGCGTCGTAGACGATCGGGAACGGTTCACCCCAGTACCGCTGCCGGGCGAACAACCAGTCCCGCAGCTTGTACTCGATGCGGGCGCGGCCGCGGCCGTCGGCCTCCAGGTGTTCGATGACGGTCGCCTTCGCGTCGGCCACCGAAAGCCCGTCGAGGTAACCCGAGTTCACCATGGTGCCGTCGCCGTTGTACGCCGACACCGAGATGTCGCCACCCGCAACCACTTCGACGATGGGCAGGCCGAACTCCGTAGCGAAGTCCCAGTCCCGCTGGTCACCGCCGGGCACCGCCATGATCGCCCCGGTGCCGTAACCGGCCAGCACGTAGTCGGCGATGAAGATCGGAACCTGCGAACCGTTGACCGGATTGGTGGCGTAGGCGCCGAGGAACACACCGGTCTTGGTCTTGTTCTCCTGACGCTCCAGATCAGACTTCGCGGCGATCCCGGCCCGGTAGGCGGCGACGGCTTCGGCCGGGGTGGCCGCGCCGAACGTCCAGCGCGAATCGGTGCCCTCGGGCCAGGCGTCGGCCACCAGCGCGTCCACCAGATCGTGCTCGGGCGCCAGCACCAGATAGGTGGCACCGAACAGGGTGTCCGGCCGGGTGGTGAACACCTCGACATCGCCCGCGGCGGTGCCGAATTCCACCGAGGCACCGGTGGACCGGCCGATCCAGTTGCGCTGCATGGCCTTTACCTTGTCCGGCCAGTCCAGCAATTCCAGATCGTCGAGCAGCCGGTCCGAGTAGGCGGTGATGCGCATCATCCACTGCCGCAAGCGCTTCCGGAACACCGGGAAATTGCCGCGGTCGCTGCGGCCGTCGGCGGTGACCTCTTCGTTGGCCAGCACCGTGCCCAGCCCCGGGCACCAGTTCACCATCGAGTCCGCCCGGTACACCAGCCGGTGGCCGTCGATCACATCGGCCCGTTCGTCGGCCGACAGCTCGGCCCAGGCCCGTCCGTCATCGAGAGTGCGTGCACCGGACTCGAATTCGGCCACCAGCTCGGCTATGGGCCGGGCTTTCTTCGCGGCCGTGTCGAACCAGGCGTTGTAGATCTGCAGGAAGATCCACTGGGTCCACTTGTAGAAGTCGACGTCCGTGGTGGCGAAACTGCGCCGCGAGTCATGGCCCAGGCCGAGCCGGCCCAACTGCCGGCGGAAGTTGACGATGTTGGCCTCGGTGCGGACCCGCGGGTGGGTCCCGGTCTGCACGGCGTACTGCTCGGCGGGCAGGCCGAAGGCGTCGAAGCCGAGGGCATGGAGCACATTGCGACCGGTCATCCGGTAGTACCGGGCATAGACGTCGGTGGCGATGTAGCCCAGCGGGTGCCCGACATGCAGGCCGTCGCCGGACGGGTACGGGAACATGTCCTGCACGAACATCTTGTCGGCGGGCACCGGCGAGCCGTCCTGCGGTGCCAGTGAGCCCACCGGATTGGCCACATTGAACGTTCCCAGCTCCTGCCACTGCTCCTGCCAGGCCCTCTCGATCTGGCCCGCGAGGTCGGCGTTGTAACGGTGCTGCGGGGTCTCTTCCGCACGCGAGGAGGACAGTTCAGCTGCCGCCCCGTCGGAGCCGGATCGCCCTGACTGGGAGGTGGTGGCGCGTTCGATCACGCCGTTCAGGGTATAAGGCCACGGTTTGGGCAGCTCACCACCCGTCTTCCGCCTCCGTTGGCCACGGCTTGGTATCGGTTGCGTCGCGGCACAGTCAGAGGTTGATTCCAGGTCGATTGAGTTGCTGGTGGCGGGCGGTGTGCCGTGGATAGTCTCGGCCCCTAGTGGAAGTCGCCTGGTGAAGGCACGGTTTGCGGAGGGAACGAGTGATGATCGAGTTGGCCCGCCAGTGGCGGGTGCTGGCAGCGGGCGCAGCCGTCGGCGTGGCCGGGGTTGTCGGTTTCGCCGGTCAGACCGCCTCGGCCGAACCCCTGGTCCCGGCGCCCGTCGTCCCCGGCCCGGTGACGGTGACCCAGACGGTCACGGTCGCCCCCGCCGCGGCACCCGCAGCGCCCCTGGCACCGGCCGCCCCCGCCCCTGCCGTCCCGGGCGCGGCCAACCCCGCACCGGCGGTCGCGGCACCGGCACCAGTGGCCCGGACCATCACCCCCGCCTCCTCGGGCACGCTCGCCGAGTTCTTCAAGAGCAAGGGCGTCAAGATGGAGCCCCAGCTCAGCCACGACTTCAAGGCGCTGAGCATCGTGCTGCCGCTGCCTTCGGGGTGGACCAAGGTGCCCGATCCCAATGTGCCTGACGCGTTCGCGGTGATCGCCGACCGCTCCAGCTCCGACCTCTACACCCCCAACGCACAGGTGGTGGTCTACAAGCTCGTCGGCAGTTTCGACCCGGTGGAAGCCATCAGCCACGGTTACGTCGACAGCCTGCAGTCGCAGAACTGGCGCACCACCGACATGACCATGGGCGACTTCAACGGATTCCCGTCGGCGTTCATCGAAGGTAGCTACCTGTCCGGCAGCCAGATGCTGAACACGTCTCGCCGGCACATCCTGGCCACCACGGGATCCGACCATTACCTGGTGTCGCTGTCGGTGAACTCGTCGGCCGCGAACCAGGGGATTTCAGCGGCTGCCGACGCCGCCGACGCGATCGTGTCTGGGTTCAAGGTCAGTGCGCCCGCTCCGGCCGCTCCCCCGCCGCCAGCTACCCCGGCCCCGGCCGCACCGGCCCCGGCAGCGGGTTTGCCCCAGCTCCTGGGCCTGCAGGGCTGAGCCACCGGGACCCGGCCCGAGCTCGCAACTTCGGTCGCCGCCTCGTATTGTGTGGCCCATGCTGATCGCCGCGCTGCTGTGTTTGAGCGCCGCCGTCATCGTCGGCGTGTTCGGGCTGTGGTTGTTGACCAGACCTCGCACCGGTGATCCCGTGCGCTCCGTGTTGAGGGCCGTGGCCCCCACCCAACTGGCGGCCGCGGTGATGCTGGCCGCCGGCGGTGCCGCGGCCCTGGCCGCCGCACCGCATACCGGCCTGATGGTCGTCATGGTGTGCATCATCGGAGCGGTGGCCACGGTGGCCACGGGATGCTGGCAGAGCGCCAAGGCCGTCGCGGCCGCCGAGGCCTCCACCGCCGCCTCGGGTGCGGGCTGCGCCGGCTCGTGCGCCAGTTGCACGTTGTCCTGCAAGTGACGGAGTGCAGGTAATTCCGGCTAGTTGCGGCTGACGTCGATCGGGTGGGTCGCCAACATCGACATCGGCAGCGGCTGACGGCGCAACACGCGTCCCCAGAGATCGGTCCGGGGCTCGGTCAGCACGTCCGAGGGAAGCGCCGAGAGCACGATCCAGTCGTCGCGCTCGATCTCGCCGTCCAGCTGACCGATGGTCCAGCCCGAGTACCCGGCGAAGATCCGCACCCCCTCGATGGCCGGAGCCAGGACGTCCGGATCGGCGTCGAGATCGACCATCACCACCCGGCCCTGCACGTGCCGCAGCCCGGGCACCCCGTCGGCCTGCACGCCGACCCGCAGGGTCGCCAGGCACAGCGCCGAGTCCCGCTTGACCGGACCGCCGATGAACATGGTCTTGGGTTTGGTGGTGAGCTTCGCCCACTGCGGCAGCACGTTGTAGACCGCTGTCTCGCTGGGCCGGTTCAACACCACACCGAGGGTTCCGCCGGCATTGTGCTCGACGATGTAGATGACGCTGCGCCGGAACGTCGGCTCCAGCAGATCGGTATTGGCCAGCAACAGCGTGCCCGGCCGTACCCGGTGCGCCGCAGGCGCGACGAAATCCTCCGGATCTTCTGACTGCGCCACGCCTACATCATGGCACCGCGACCGCCGTGACGTGGCGAACAAGCCCGGGCGCGGTCGGATTTCGGCACAGCTTTGTAACTCGAGGGAGCTTTGTACTGTGGATCGGGTGGTTCATGCTCGCGCGCTCCGTGCCCTCTGGCGCTCGTTGCGAGGTATGACCGAGTTCCGCCGGTTGCTGGAACTGCGCGCGGTCAGCCAGTTCGCCGATGGCCTATTCCAGGCCGGCCTGGCCGGCGCGATCCTGTTCAACCCCGAACGGCAGGCCGAGCCGTGGCAGATCGCCATGGCGTTCGCGGTGATGTTCCTGCCGTACTCGGTGCTCGGCCCGTTCGCCGGGGCCCTGCTCGACCGTTGGGACCGGCGCCTGGTGCTCATCGGTGCCAACGCGGGTCGGCTGCTGGTCGTGTTCCTGGTGGCCGCACTGCTGGCCTTCGGCGTCGGCGACGTGCCGATCCTGTGCTGTGCCCTGATCGTCAACGGGTTCACCCGGTTCGTCTCGTCGGGTCTGTCGGCCTCGCTGCCCGACGTGGTGCCCCGCGATCGCGTGGTGACGATGAACTCGGTGGCCACCGCGGTCGGCGCGCTGTCAGCGTTTCTCGGTGCGGACTTCATGCTGGTGCCGCGCAAGCTGTTCGGGGCCGACGACGCCGGCGCCGCCGTGGTCATGGTCATGGTCGCAGTCCCGGTCACGCTGGCGTTGTGGTTGTCGGTGCGGTTCGGCGAGCACGTGCTGGGCCCGCACGAGAGCAAGCGCTCGATCCACGGGTCGGTGGCCTATGCGGTTGCCACCGGCTGGGTGCACGGAGCCCGCACCGTGCTCGCGGTGCCGCCCGTCGCGGGCACCCTGGCCGGTCTGGCCGCCCACCGCATGGCCTTCGGCATCAATTCCCTGCTGGTGCTGGTGATCGTGCGGCACACCGACAACCCCGACGTCACCGGGCTGGGCCTGGGCAGCGCCGTGCTGTTCATGGCCGCCGGCGGCACCGGGCAGTTCATCGCCACCGTCGCCGCCCCCGCGGTGATCGGCCGGTTCGGCCGCTATGCCACCGCCAACGGCGCGCTGGCCTTCGCGGCGGTCATCCAACTGGTGGCGATCGGGCTGCACATCCCGGTGATGGTGACGTGCGGCCTGCTGCTCGGCGCGGCCGGTCAGCTGGTGAAGCTGTGCGCGGATTCGGCGATGCAGATCGACGTCGACGACGCCCTGCGCGGCCACGTGTTCACCGTGCAGGACGCGCTGTTCTGGATTTCGTTCGTCACGGCGATCGCGGCGGCGGCCGCGGTGATCCCCGCCGACGGACACTCGCCGGCCCTGGTCGCCGCCGGAGTGGTCGCCTACCTCGTCGGGCTCGGCCTGCACGCGACAGTGGCGTCCCCGAAGCGCACGGGACCCGCGGTCTAGGCTGACCGCCATGGTGAGCGCCGAGGCGATCGTGGCCGACCTGTCCGCCGAGAGTGACGAACTCGATGCGCTGGTGGCCGAGCTGCCACCCGAACGCTGGGCCACCGCCACCCCCGCCGAGGGCTGGACCATCGCCCACCAGATCGCCCACCTGCTGTGGACCGACCGGGTGTCGGTGATCGCGATCACCGACCAATCCGGCTTCGACGCCGTTCTCGCCGAGGCGATGCAGAACCCGACCGGATTCGTCGATGCTGCCGCCGAGGCACTCGCGCTCACTCCCCCGGATCAACTGTTGGCCGCCTGGCGCGAGACCCGGGCGAAATTGCACACCGAGTTGGTGAACGTGGCCGAGGGCCGCAAGCTGCCGTGGTTCGGCCCACCGATGAGCGCGTCGTCGATGGCCACTGCCCGCATGATGGAGACCTGGGCGCACGGCCTCGATGTGGCCGACGCGCTCGGCGTGCGCAGGGCCGCCACCGCCCGGCTCCGCTCGATCGCCCACATCGGGGTTCGCACAAGGGATTTCGCGTTCACTGTGCACGGTCTGACGCCACCGGCCGAGCCGTTCCGGGTCGAGTTGACCGCACCCGACGGCACGCTGTGGGAGTGGGGACCGCAGGAAGCCGAGCAGAAGGTGACGGGCTCGGCCGAAGACTTCTGCATGCTGGTGACCCAGCGCCGCGCACCGGCCGAACTTGAGGTGACCGCGCACGGCGACGACGCGGCCAAGTGGCTCACGATCGCGCAGGCCTTCGCCGGGCCGCCGGGGGCCGGCCGCGGCTGAGCAGTCGGACGAGATTCGATCCTGCGGTCAGGGTGCGGAAGTTCGAGAGGCCCACGCCCGCACCGCAGGGTCAACGGTCACGACGCAGAGTCAACGGTCACGACGCAGAGTCGGCGCGGCCGTCCCCGTCGGTGTCGGTCAGTTTGAGGTCCCAATCCCCGTCCCCGTCCGTGTCGGCGTACGCCAGGTTCCCGGCCAGCGCCCGATCCGCCAGACCGTTCCCGTCAACATCGAGCAACCGGTCATCGACCGCGCCGTCACCGTCGAAATCGATCACCGGCCCACCTGTCTGTTCGACCCCGTCCAAGCCGAACCACCGGATCTGTCCGGACCGATCCACACTCACCGCCCAGGTGCCCGAACCGTCGTCGGAGAAATAGCTTTCGGCCCGCCCGTCGTCATCGGCATCGAGCACCGCGCGCTCGGCGATACCGTCGCCGTCGAAATCGGCCATCACATCGTCGATCCGGCCGTCCCCGTCGACATCCAGGCCGAGACCGTCGAAGTGGCCGTCACCGTCCACATCCACATCGGGTGTCCCGGTGAAGATGGCCGCGGTCCCGTCGGGCTCACCCAGGCAATAGTCCATGACTGATCAGACGCACGATCAGCTCCTGGCGTTCCACCATTTCAACAATTCGTCGATCGCCTGCTCCCGGGACAGCGGCCCGTGCTCGAGCCGCAGTTCCTTGAGGTGCTGCCAGGCCTGACCGATCACCGGGCCGGCCGGGATGCCGAGGATCTCCATGATCTCGTTGCCGTCGAGGTCCGGTCGGACGCGTTGCAGGTCCTCCTTGGCCGCCAGTTCGGCGATCCGGTTCTCCAGATCGTCGTAGTTGGCCTGCAGTCGCGCGGCCCGGCGCTTGTTGCGGGTGGTGCAGTCGGCGCGCACGAGCTTGTGCAGCCGGCTCAGCAGCGGACCGGCGTCGGTCACGTAGCGGCGCACCGCCGAATCGGTCCACTTGCCGGTGCCCTTGTCGTCGGCGTAGCCGTGGAACCGCAGATGCAGATACACCAGCTGCGACACGTCGTCGACCATCTGCTTGGAGTACTTGAGCGCCCGCATGCGTTTGCGGGTCATCTTGGCGCCCACCACCTCGTGATGGTGGAAGCTCACCCCGCCGTCGGATTCGTGCTTGCGCGTGGCGGGCTTGCCGATGTCGTGCAGCAGGGCGGCCCAGCGCAACACCAGATCGGGAGGACTCGAGGGCTCCTCCAATTCAATGGCCTGGCGCAACACCGTCAGCGAATGCCAGTACACGTCCTTGTGCTGGTGGTGTTCGTCGATCGCCATCCGCATCTCGCCGACCTCGGGCAACACCACCTCGCCCAGCCCGGTCTGCACCATCAGATCGACACCGGCCACCGGATCGGCCCCCAGCAGCAGCTTGTCCAGTTCGGCGGCGACCCGCTCGACCGTGATGCGCTGCAGCTGCGGCGCCATCTCCAGCAGGGCCTCGAGCACCCGCGGGGCGACCCCGAAGCCGAGCTGCGAGACGAACCGGGCCGCGCGCAGCATCCGCAGCGGATCGTCGCCGAAGGACACCTCCGGCGCCGACGGCGTGTCGAGCATCTTGGCCTGGATCGCCGCCAAACCGCCCAGCGGATCATGGAATTCAGCTGGGCCGTCGGCCGTGATGCGTACCGCCATGGCGTTCACCGTGAAGTCGCGCCGCACCAGGTCGTCGTCGAGGTTGTCACCGAACTCGACGGTCGGATTCCGCGACACCTGGTCATAGCTGTCGGCCCGGAAGGTGGTGATCTCCAGCCGGTCGGCTCCCTTGCCGACGCCGAGGGTGCCGAACTGGATCCCGGTGTCCCACAGGGAGTCGGCCCACGGCCGCAGGAACTTCAGCATCTGCTCGGGCCGGGCATCGGTGGTGAAGTCCAGATCGCTGTGCTCGGTCAACCGGCCCAGCAGCGCGTCGCGCACGCTGCCACCCACCAGATACAGCTCGTGGCCCGCGGCAGCGAACACCGCGCCGAGCCCGCGCAGCACCTCGGCGCGGTGGTTCAGCGCGACCAGAGCGCCGGCCAGCAATTCGGCATCAGTAACAGCAGCGTCGGACACGTTCGATGAGCCTAATGCTCGCGGTGTGGTCACAACCGGCGAGTGCGGCAGGAGGCCAACCCCATGGCAGCTACTATCGCTTGGGTGTCGGACGGCGAACAGGCCAAACCACGACGGCGCCGCAGTCGGCGTCGTGGCCGTCGTCGTGCACAACGGGCGGCCGGCCCGCCCGCCGGTGATCAGGGCAGCGATGCCGCACGTCACAACGGCGGTCCCAGCGAAACACCCGTCGCCGCGGAAGCTCCCTCGCCCACCCCGCGAGACCAGTCCAAGCAACGCAAGTCACGGCCGCGTCGCCCGCAGGAACGGCTGCGCACCGTGCACGAAACCTCGGCCGGCGGCCTCGTCATCGACGGAATCGACGGCCCCAAGGACACCCAGGTGGCGGCATTGATCGGACGCGTCGACCGGCGTGGGCGAATGCTGTGGTCACTGCCGAAGGGGCACATCGAACTCGGCGAGACGGCCGAGCAGACCGCGATCCGCGAGGTCGCCGAGGAAACCGGCATCCGCGGTGACGTGCTGGCCGCACTGGGCAGCATCGACTACTGGTTCGTCACCGAAGGCCGCCGCGTACACAAGACCGTGCATCACTACCTCATGCGCTTTCTGGGCGGGGAACTGTCCGACGACGACGTCGAGGTGACCGAGGTCGCCTGGGTCCCGCTGCGGGAACTGCCGAGCCGGTTGGCCTACGCCGACGAACGCAAGCTCGCCGAGGTGGCCGGGGAACTCATCGACAAGCTGCACACCGACGGGCCGGGCGCGCTGCCGCCGCTGCCGCGCAGCGCACCCCGGCGGCGCCCGCAGACCCACTCGCACACCCGCAATCACCGCCGCGACGAATCAGCCCAACCCCAGCCCCGCCGGCGCACGAACGGATGCGGACAGGGACCGTGACCGCCGCTCCGGCGGTGCGCCGAGGGTTGTCCCTCCTGGCGCACGCAGTGGTGCTCGTGGCGGTGGTGATGTTGTTCTCGGTGTGGTCCACCGCCGCACTTCCCGTCCTGACGCCCCGAGCGAGCGCAGGAGAACCCGGGGACGTGCCGTTTCTGCAGATCCGGATCGATCGGGTGTCCCCCGACGTCGTCACCACCACCAGTGAATCGGTGTTGACCGTCAGCGGGGCCGTGCTCAACGTCGGTGACCGTCCCGTGCGCGATGTCGTGATCCGGATGGAGCATGCGCGGGCGGTGACCTCCTCGAGTCAGTTGCGCACCGACCTCACCGGGGACCTGGACCAATTCGAGCCCGTCGCCGACTTCGTCACCGTGGCACCCGAGATGCAGCGCGGCGATTCGGTGGCGTTCACGCTGTCCTATCCGCTGCGCGACGAGGGTCCCGGGTCACTGGGCATCGCCGAGCCCGGCGTCTACCCGGTCTTGATCAACGTCAACGGCACACCGGATTACGGGGCGCCGGCCCGTCTCGACGACTCCCGCTTCCTGTTGCCCGTCCTCGGCGTGCCGCCCGACCAACCCACGGATTCGGGCCGCACCTCGATGTCGGCGGCCGACACCCTCGACTCCGTGGTACCGCCGGACACCTCACAGCCGGTGCGCATGACCATGCTGTGGCCGCTGGCCGACCGGCCGAGGCTGGCACCGGGTGCGCCCGGCGGCACCACCCCGGTCCGGTTGGTCGACGACAGCCTGGCCACCTCCCTGGCCCCGGGCGGCCGGCTGGACACCCTGTTGTCGGCAGCCGACTTCGCCACCGGGCCGACGGTCGACTCCGGCGGGCAGATGCGCGCCACCCTGTGTCTTGCGGTGGATCCCGATCTGCTGGTGACGGTGAACGCGATGACCGGCGGCTACGTGGTCAACGACGGGCCGGACTCCGGCCCAGGTACCCCGACGCGACCCGGCAGCGGCCAGGAAGCCGCCACCGGCTGGCTGAACCGGCTGCGCACACTGGCCGGGCGGCTGTGCGTGGCGCCCACCAACTACGCCCAGGCCGACCTGGCCGCGCTGCACCGGGTCGGCGATCCGGGTCTGAGCGCGATCGCCACCAACGGCGCAGGCGACATCGTCGACCAGATCCTCGGGGTCACCTCGGTGCGGGGCGCCAGCATCCTGGCCGACGGCCCGCTCACGCTGCCCGCCCTCGACCTGCTGGCCGCCCAGGGCCCGACGGTGGCGCTCGCGGCGGCCCACATCACCGCCCAGGACTCGGAGACCGGGACCCCCGAAACCGCCGACGTGACCCCGCTGCGGTACCGCCCGGACGTGGTGGCAGCCGGATTCGACCCTGCGGTCGGAGCCGCCCTGGCCGGTGCCGGCACCGATCCGGTGGCGCCGTCCTATCTCGATCCCTCACTGGACATCCCGGTGCGCCAGGACTCGCAGACCGCGCGCCGGCAGGACGCGCTGGGGGCGCTGCTGTGGCGCGGCCTCACGCCCACCGAACAGCCTCGCACCCAGATCCTGATGCCACCGCCGGTGTGGTCGCTGGAAGCCGACGACGCGCAGGCCATCCTGACCACGGTGGCCACCACGATCCACGCCGGGCTGGCCGTGCCGCGCCCGTTGCCCATGCTGATCGCCGAGAGCAACGCGGTGCCGCCGGAACCCGTGCAAGCCCCGCCCCCGGATTCGCTCGGCCACCCCCGCGGCAACATCGACGAGAACATCAACGCCGGGATCGCCGCGGTGGTCGGCCGGCTGTGGGGTCTGACCGCCGCGCTGACCACCGACGAGCGCACCGGGTTGACCGGCATGCAGTACACCGCGCCGTTGCGGGAGGACATGCTGCGCGCGCTCAGCCAGTCCGTCCCGACGGAGGCCCGCGAGGGGATGGCCGAACAGCGGTTGCAGGCCGTCAGCCGCAGTGTGAACGACATGTTCGGCGCCGTGACGATCGTCAATCCCGGCGGCGCCTACACGCTGGCCACCGAGCGCAGCCCGCTGCCGCTGGCGCTGCGCAACGACCTGCCGGTGCCGGTACGGGTGCGGCTGCGGGTCGACGCACCACCCGGCATGACCGTGACCGACATGGGCGAGATCGAACTGCCGCCCGGTTACCTGCCGCTGCGGGTGCCGATCGAGGTGCACTTCACCCAGCGGGTCGCCGTCGACGTCAGCCTGCAGACCTCCGACGGCCTGACCCTCGGCGAGCCGGTGCGGTTGTCGGTGCATTCCAATGCCTACGGCAAGGTGCTGTTCTTCATCACGCTGTCGGCCGGGGCGGTCCTGGTGGCACTGGCCGGCCGCCGGCTGTGGCACCGGTTCCGCGGGCAGCCCGACCGGGCCGACCTCATCCCGCCCGGCGAACACCCCGACCCCCTCGATGTCGCGATGGCATTCAACAATGACGACGCGGCGTCGGCTCCCCCTTCGGCTCCCGCGAGCAACCCGGACCGACCCAGATGACCGCACCCGAGCCCAACCTGACCCGTGCACCGGGCCCACCGCGCATCCCGCACGCGACCGGCCCGGCCCGGCCGGCCGGGCGTGCCGAACTCTCCGACGCCGCGGTGGTGTCCCGGTCGTGGGGCATGGCGTTCGCCACGCTGATCTCCCGGATCACCGGGTTCCTCCGGTTCGTCCTGCTGATGGCCCTGCTCGGCGGACCGCTGACCAGTGCCTTCTCGGTGGCCAACCAGCTGCCCAACATGGTGGCCGCCCTCGTGCTCGAGGCCACGTTCACGGCGATCTTCGTGCCGGTACTGGCCCGCGCCGAACGCGACGACGCCGACGGCGGCACCGACTTCATCCGCCGGCTCGTGACCCTGGCCACCACGCTGCTCCTGGTCACCACGGTGCTCTCGGTGCTGTGCGCCCCGCTGCTGGTTCGACTCATGCTCGGCAGCGATCCGCAGGTCAACAATCCGCTCACCACCGCGTTCGCCTACCTGCTGTTGCCACAGGTGCTGTTCTACGGGCTGACCTCGGTGTTCGGCGCGATCCTCAACACCCGCAACGTGTTCGGCCCGCCGGCCTGGGCACCGGTGCTCAACAACGTCGTCGCCATCGTGACGCTGGGCGTCTTCGTCCTGGTGCCCGGCGAGCTGTCCAGCGATCCGGTCGAGATGGGCACCGCCAAGCTGCTGGTCCTCGGGATCGGCACCACGCTGGGCGTGGTCGTTCAGGCGGCCGTCCTGTTCGTCGCCATCCGCGCCGAGCGGGTCAGTCTCCGCCCGCTGTGGGGCATCGACGAACGGCTGAAGAAGTTCGGCACCATGGCCGCGGCGATGGTGCTCTACGTGTTGGTGAGTCAGATCGGCCTGATCGTCGGCAATCAGATCGCGAGTTCGGCCACCGCCTCGGGGCCGGCCATCTACAACTACACCTGGCTCGTGCTGCAACTGCCGTTCGGGATGATCGGTGTCACGGTGCTGACCGTCGTGATGCCGCGCCTGAGCCGCAACGCCGCCGCCGATGACGTGCCGGCCGTACTCGAGGACCTGTCCCTGGCCACCCGGCTCACCATGGTCACGCTGATCCCGATCGTGGCGATGATGACCGTCGGCGGCCCGGCGATCGGCAGCGCGCTGTTCGCCTACGGCAACTTCAGCGCGTCCGACGCCGGGTACCTGGGCATGGCGATCACGCTGTCCGCGTTCACGTTGATCCCGTACGCGCTGGTGCTGCTGCAGCTGCGGGTGTTCTATGCGCGAGAGAAACCGTGGACACCGATCGTGATCATCGTGGTGATCACCGCCGTCAAGATCATCGCCTCGATCGCGGCTCCGCACCTGACCGACAACCCCGACATGGTGGCCCCCTATCTCGGCCTGGCCAACGGTCTGGGTTTTGTCGCCGGCGCCGTGGTCGGGCATCTGCTGCTGAAGTCCAACCTGCGTCCGCACGGGGGTCCGCTGCTGCGTCAAGCGGTGATCCGCACCATGCTCGTGACCCTGGCGGCGTCGTTGATCGCGGGCCTGGTCGCGCAGGTCGCGGACCAGCTGCTGGGGCTGGAATCGCTGACCGCCTGGGGCGGTGCCGGCGGTTCGATGCTGCGCCTGGTCGCGCTCGGGTTGATCATGGTGCCGATCATGGCCGGAGTGATGCTGGCCGCCCGCGTACCCGAAGCCCAGGCGGCGCTGGCCGTGGTCCGGCGTCGGCTCGGCCGGGGCCGCGCCGCACCGGCTCCGGGGGCCGGAAAGGTAGCCGCGCAAACCATCGCGCCGCCCGTCGGGCCTCATCCCGCGGCGCCCGTCACGTACCCTGATCAGAGGAATTCTTCTCCGAATCGGTGGCCGCCAAGCCCGGCAGCCGCCGGAGGCGGGGCTCCGGCAGGTGTTGCCGGAGCGGGGATGCGGAAAGGATCACCGGTGACCGACGAATCTACGGACGAACCGGCACCGAACGCCACACCCAATTCCGGGATGACGACCGAGACGACGAAGTTGCCCCGGCCGTCGGCCGACGACTTCCAGCCGGACGAGTTCGAGTCCGATGTGGCCCCGTCGGACACCGAAACCGAGACCATGTCGCCCACCACCGCAACGGCGAGCGAGAGCACCGGCAGCCGGTCGAACGGGACGGCGCGCCCCGCCACCGACTACGGCGGCGACCCGACGCGGGAACCCATCTCTTTCGTGCCTCCGCACGACTCCGCGCTGGAGACGGCCGAGGACGACGTCCACCTGATCCCCGGCGCCACGATCGCCGAGGGCCGTTACCGCCTGCTGGTGTTCCACGGCGGCCCGCCTCATCTTCAGTTCTGGCAGGCCCTGGACACCGCACTGGACCGGCAGGTCGCGCTGACGTTCGTCGACCCCGACGCCACCATGTCCGACGCGCAGGTGCAGGAAATCCTTTCGCGCACCCTCAAGCTCAGCCGGATCGACGTTCCCGGCATCGCCCGGGTACTCGACGTGGCCCACAGCGGTTCGGGCGGGCTGATCGTCTCGGAGTGGATCCGCGGCGGCTCGCTGGCCGAGGTGGCCGACACCTCACCGTCGCCGATCGGCGGGGCGCGGGCCATCCAGTCCCTGGCCGCGGCCGCCGAGGCAGCCCACCGCGCCGGCGTGGCCCTGTCGATCGATCACCCCAGCCGGGTGCGGGTCAGCATCGAAGGTGATGTGGCACTGGCGTTTCCGGCCACCATGCCCGACGCCACCCCCGACGACGACATCCGCGGAATCGGCGCCGCGCTGTACGCACTGCTGGTCAACCGCTGGCCGCTGGCCGAGTCCGGCACCCACAGTGGTCTGGAACCGGCGGCGCGTGACCAGGCCGGCCAACCGGTCGAACCACGTGCGGTGGACCGCGACATCCCGTTCCAGATCTCGGCCGCAGCTGCCCGCGCCGTCCAGCCCGGTGGTGGAATCCGGAGTGCTCCAACACTTTTGAATCTGCTGCAACAGGCCACCGCGATCGCGGACCGGACCGAGCTGATGGGTTCGGTCGAGGAGACACCGGTCCCGGCGGCCCCGGCCCGCACCCACCACGAGACTCCTGAAGAACACGAAGCCGCCGAGGCCCGCCGTCGAAAGGGCCTGATCATCGGGGTGAGCGTGGCCGCGGGCATCATCCTGGTGGCCCTGATCGTGATGGTCTCGGTGCTCAACCGGATCTTCGGTGACGTCGGAGGCGGCCTCAACCGCGACGAACTCGGCCTGAACGCGCCGACCACGAGCAGCGAAGAGACCGGGGGCGACTCCGCGGCCGCCGGCAGCACCGTGAAACCTGTTCGGGCCACGGTCTTCTCACCCGAGGGCGAGGCCGATTCCCCGGCCACGGCCGGGCAGGCCATCGACGGCAGCGCCAGCACGGCGTGGTCCACCGACACGTACTCGGATCCGGCTCCCTTCCCCGGGTTCAAGAACGGGGTCGGCCTGATGCTGCAGCTGCCGGAGCCGACGGTGATCGGCTCGGTCACCCTCAACGTGACCAGCACCGGCACCGCGGTACAGATCCGTTCGGCACAGTCGGCCACCCCGTCGTCACTGTCGGACACCACCGAGCTGACGCCGGCCACGCCGCTGAAGCCGGGCTCCAACACCATCTCGGTGGACGAGGCGTCGTCGACGTCATACGTGCTGGTGTGGATCTCGACGCTGGGCACCGTCGACGGCAAGAGCCGCACCGACATCTCCGAAATCACCATCAAAGCCGCTTCCTGAGCCGTCATCCCCAGCCCGGATCGGGCATCGACCTGCGGTGATGCCCCTTCCGGCAAACAAGTGTCCGGGCCGGTACCCGACAGCGTTTAAGTTCAGCGTGTGGGAAGGTTCGGGGGAACCGGCAAGCCGGTGACAGCGCAGCTGCCGGGACACGACACCCCCGCGCGCTCCGACGCCGAACTGCTGGCCGCGCACGTGGCCGGGGACCGCTATGCATTCGAGGAACTGGTCCACCGGCACCACGGCCAGTTGCGCCGGCTGGCCTTCCTCACCAGCCGCCATCCCGACGACGCCGATGATGCCGTGCAGGATGCGCTGTTGTCGGCGCATCGCACGGCCGCGTCGTTCCGCTACGACTCGGCGGTCAGCAGCTGGCTGTACCGCATCGTCGTGAACGCCTGCCTGGACCGGGTGCGCCGGTCACGCAACCAGCCGGCCTCCTACGAGCTCGGCCACCTGATCCACCTGCGCGACCCCTCGGGCGATCCGGCCCCGCGGGTGGACACCGCGATCATGGTGGAGCGGGCGCTGATGCAGCTGCCGGTCGAACAGCGGGCGGCCGTGGTGGCCGTTGACATGCGGGGCTATTCGGTGGCCGAGACAGCTCGCCTGCTCGGCGTGGCCGAGGGCACCGTGAAGAGCCGGTGCGCCCGCGCCAGGACCAAGCTGGCCCGCCTGCTCCAGTATTTTGAATCCGATGAACGGCAGCGCGCCCCGAGTGCCGTCGGACGGCCCGATACCCGCTGAGCTCCTCGCCGACCTGCAGGCCGGTCTGCTCGACGACGCCACTGCCGCGCACGTACGACGGCGGATCCGCACCGACCCGCAGGCCGGGCCCGAGGCCAGGACCACCCTGGCCGCGCTCGACCGGGTGCGCGGTGAACTCGCCGATCTGGGGCGGGACACGTCCTCGGCTCCCCCGGTGCCCGCCGAGGTGAGTGCCCGGCTGTCCGAGGTACTGCGGGCCGCGCCGGCACCGGCGGCCTCGTCGACGCGCCGCTGGAAACGGTTGGGCGCCCTCGTCGGGGCGTGTGCCGCGGTGGTGGCGACGGTGGTCGGCGGCATGGTGTTACTGCGGCCCGCCGGTTCGACGCCATCGACGAGGACCAGCCTCGGCCAGATCACCGTGTCCCCACCGCGCGGCACGATCGACCTGCCCGAACCCCAGCTCCAGGGCCTGCTCGCACAGCCGCCCGACCTCGGGCCCCTGACCGGCCCCCGCCGCGCCGCCTGCCTGTCGACGCTGGGTTACCCGCCGGATGTCCGGATTCTCGGCGCCCGCCCGCTCGAGGTCGCCGGGCGGGCCGGAGTGCTGCTGTTGGTGCCGCCCACCACCGCCGCCGTGCCGGATTCCGTCGACGCGCTGGTCGTCGCCGCGGACTGCGACGCCGATCACGCCACGCTGCTGGCCCGGACCGTCGTCCAGCGGCCGGTGAAACGTCCGTAGTCTGTCCTACGAACTCGGTGGGAACACATCCGGCCTAGGCTGACGTTGCACTCCGTGCCGAGACGGCAGAAAGGCTTACATGTCCACCTCAGCGACGGTTCACGACGTCATCATCATCGGTTCCGGCCCGGCCGGATACACCGCGGCCATCTACGCGGCCCGCGCCCAGCTCAAGCCGCTGGTGTTCGAGGGCACGCAGTTCGGCGGTGCCTTGATGACCACCACCGAGGTGGAGAACTACCCGGGATTCCGCGAGGGCATCACCGGTCCGGAGCTGATGGACGAGATGCGCGAGCAGGCCCTGCGCTTCGGTGCGGATCTCCGCATGGAGGACGTCGACGCCGTCGACCTCACCGGCCCCGTGAAAACGGTCACCGTCGGCGACGAAACCCACCAGGCCCGGTCGGTGATCCTGGCCATGGGCGCCGCGGCGCGCCATCTGGGTGTCCCCGGCGAGCAGGCGTTGACCGGCATGGGTGTGAGCACCTGCGCCACCTGCGACGGCTTCTTCTTCCGTGACGAAGACATCATCGTGGTCGGCGGCGGCGATTCGGCGATGGAGGAAGCGACGTTCCTCACCCGGTTCGCCCGGTCGGTGACCCTGATCCACCGCCGCGACGAGTTCCGCGCCTCCAAGATCATGCTGGAGCGGGCCCGCGCCAACGAGAAGATCACGTTCCTGACCAACACCGAGATCACCCAGATCGAGGGCGATCCGAAGGTCACCGGCGTGCGCCTGCGCGACACCGTCACCGGCGAAGAGTCCAAGCTCGACGTGACCGGCGTGTTCGTCGCGATCGGCCACGACCCCCGTTCCGAGCTGGTCCGCGGCCAGATCGATCTCGACGACGAGGGTTACGTAGAGGTGATCGGCCGGACCACGGCCACCACGCTCGAGGGTGTCTTCGCCGCGGGCGACCTCGTCGACCACACCTACCGCCAGGCCATCACCGCGGCGGGCTCCGGCTGTTCGGCAGCCATCGACACCGAGCGCTGGCTCGCCGAAAACGACTGACCCCCAACAGATCCCGACCGACAGGAGAGCTCCATGAGTGCGGACAGCGCAACAGTAACGGTCACCGACGATTCGTTCTCGGACGACGTCCTGACCAGCAGCACCCCGGTGTTGGTCGACTTCTGGGCCACCTGGTGCGGGCCATGCAAGATGGTGGCCCCGGTGCTGGAGGAGATCGCCGGCGAGAAGGCCGGTGAGTTGCGGGTGGCCAAGATCGACGTGGATGCCAACCCGGCCACTGCACGGGATTTCCAGGTGGTGTCCATCCCCACGATGATCCTGTTCAAGGACGGGCAACCGGTCAAGCGCATCGTGGGCGCCAAGGGCAAGGCCGCGCTCCTGCGCGAACTCGCCGACGCACTCTGAGCTCACCCACACCACCACCTGACACACCCCGGATACGCCTGGCGTTTTCCGGTATGTGGCCGAAGTCTGAGACAATGCTGGCTAGCTAGTCCGGCAGATGACCGGAGACCAGCATGGAGGGGCCGAATGTCGAGTCTGCGTCGCGGTGACCGTGGCGGAGCAGTCACCGAGATCCGGGCAGCGTTGGCCGCGTTAGGTCTGATCGACAATCCTGACGCCGACCTGAGTACCGGCAGACACGTGGCGCTCGACGCCTTCGATGACGAACTCGACAGCGCCGTCCGGGCTTTTCAGCAGCACCGGGGGCTGCTGGTGGACGGCATCGTCGGGGAAGCCACCTACCGCGCCCTGCGTGAGGCCTCCTACCGGCTCGGCGCCCGAACTCTGACCCACCAGTTCGGTGCCCCCATGTACGGCGACGATGTGGCGACACTGCAGGCCCGGTTGCAGGACCTCGGTTTCTATACCGGCATGGTGGACGGGCATTTCGGGCTGCAGACCCACAACGCGTTGTCGTCCTATCAACGCGAGTACGGCCTGTACCCCGACGGCATCTGCGGTCCGGAAACGTTGCGCTCGTTGTACTTCCTGGGTTCCCGGGTGACCGGAGGGTCGCCCCACGCCATCCGCGAGGAAGAACTAGTCCGCCGCTCCGGCCCCCGGCTGTCGGGTAAGCACGTCATCATCGATCCGGGCCGCGGCGGTGCCGACCACGGTCTGATCATGAACGGGCCCGACGGTCCAATCAGCGAAGCAGACATCCTGTGGGACTTGGCAAGTCGGCTCGAAGGCCGGATGACCGCGATCGGTATGGAGACGTTCATCTCCCGTCCCGCCAACCGCAGCCTGCTCGATGCCGAACGTGCCGCCACCGCCAATCGAGTCGGCGCCGATCTGATGATCAGCCTGCGGTGCGAGAGCCAGCGCTCCCCCGCCGCCAACGGCGTGGCGTCCTTCCACTTCGGGAACTCCCACGGGTCGGTATCGACCATCGGCCGCAATCTGGCCGACTTCATTCAGCGAGAAGTCGTGGCCCGCACCGGACTACGTGACTGCCGTTCCCACGGGCGCACCTGGGATCTGCTGCGGCTGACCCGGATGCCCACCGTTCAGGTGGACATCGGCTACATCACCAATCCTCATGACCGCGGGCTGCTGCTGTCGACGCACACCCGCGATGCGATCGCCGAGGGCATCCTGGCGGCGGTAAAGCGGCTGTACCTGCTGGGCAAGAACGACCGCCCCACAGGCACTTTCACCTTCGCCGAGTTGTTGGCGCATGAGCTTTCGGTTGAGCAGGCGGGCCGCGGCGCGTGAGCGCCGATCAAACGTGAGCGCGTGAGCGCCGATCAAACGTGAGCGCGTAAGCGCGTGAGCGTCCCACTCACCGCAGCTCGGCGAGCGGGCCGTTCGGGTCCAGTGGTTCGCAGCTGTCTTTTCCGACTGACGTCGAGCACTGCGCGGCGGGGATCACCGGCCGGTATCCCGGTGCGGTTCCGCCGTCGCGGGTGATCTGGGCGTAGGTCGCCACGGCATCGGTGGGGACGCGCTTCAACGCCGGATCATTCGCCGCATCGACCGTGTACAGGCCGAAACGTGGTCGGTAGCTTCCCCATTCGTAGTTGTCGACCAGTGACCAGTAGTTGTAGCCGATGATCGGAATCCCGTCGGCCTTGGCCCGCTGCAGCCAGAACACGGTGTCCTCGAGGTACTGCGACCGGGTGACCCGGTCGGACCGCGGCTTCCCGTTGTCGGTCACCATGCCGTTCTCGACAACGTAGATGGACAGGCCCGGGTACTGCTGGGCATAATGCCGCGCCACGTAGTAGATGTCCTCGGGCTGCAGTTTGACGTTCCACCGCTCCGCCATGCTCTGTGCCGAGGCGGGATTGTCCTGCGCCGTACCGGTGTAGTAGTCGAACCCGATGTAGTCGAGGCTGTCCCTCACCCGGTCGAAGAAGGATCCTCCGAGGCCCTCGACGCCCTGGCCGGCGAACTGCTCCAACACATCCGGCGAAATGTAGGCCTCGTTGGTGGTGACCTTGGCGTTGGGGTCGGCGTCGTGTGCCGCGCGGTAGACGGCCCGGTGTGCCTCGGCCACCCGATCGAGGAACACGCCGAACTGATCGGGTTGGATGGCACCGGTACGTACCTCCATCGCCCCGAAGGCCAGTGGTTCGTTGATGCTGACCCACAGCACGCCTTGTCCTGCATAGCGTTTGGTGATCGCAGTGGCGAACTCGTCGAACGCATCGAGGTTGTTCATGAATCCGCCCCGGTCGGCGATCCAGCCGGGATACACCCAGTGCATCAGAGTGATCATCGGAGTCATACCGTTCTTCTGCAGCGTGGCGACCACGTCGTCGTAGTAGGCCAGCTCCTTCTCGTCCCACTTGCCGGGCTCGGGCATCACCCGCGCCCATTCGATACCGAAGCGGAATGTATTGACGCCCATGGCATCTGCGTTGGCGATGTCTTCCCGGTACCGGTGCCGGAAGTCGTCGGCCTGCTTGTATGGCTCGATCGGACCGGCGTCCAGAAGATCCGTCCCGGGCAGTGCCGGCTTGCCGGCCGTCCGGTCGACGAATCTGCGCCAGTTGCTGTCGGGCGCATCGCCTTCCACCTGGTAGCCCGCGGTGGCGGTGCCCCAGTAGAAGTCTCGGCCCCAGCCGGCTTGCGCCTGGTCGGATTCCGGCCCCGCGTCGCACGCTGCCAGGCCCAAGGCGACCGCGAGCGTAGTGGCCAACAACGCCTTGTTCCACTCCGTGTTCACACCAAAACCGTACACTGCACTGTTTTGGTCAGGCAAGCAGTCTCTCCCACACTCTCCGGACGTGGGCACCCATGTCGATCGACGGATCGGACATCCACTGGATCTGGATACCATCGGCCGCTGAAATCAGTCCGGCCGCAGCGAATTCCGCATCAACATGCGACGGTACGGTGCCGGCTGCCTGCCGCTGTTTCACGTGATCAGCTATGACGCCGCGCATCCACTCGTACCTCCCACGCAAATACTGCGCGGCTGGATGCGAGGGGTCGACCGCGGCAGCCGCGGCCAGCGACAGGTAGACGGTCCCCGACCCGGGCTTGCTCGCCTTGTCCACCATGGCCTGAGCCAGCGCCTCACCGGGGTCGATATCGCCATCCGAACTGCGGTAGCGTGCTTCGAATTTCGCGTCACCGTCGCGCTGCAGTTCAGTGAGCAGCAGGTCGCGGGTCGGGAAATAGTGCATCAAGCCCGCCAGACTGATACCGGCTTCCTTGGCGATCACCCGCATCGACGCGCCCGCCTCCCCGTCGCGCTCCAGGACCGCGAGCGCGGCGTCCTTGATCTCGGCACGTTTGGCCTCACCCTTGGCGTAGCGGCCCACATCTGGCATGGCCACAGGCTAGTACCCGCGGTGAGATGGCGGCGCACACCTGTTGCTCACCTCGGCGTGCCGACGCCGCCCACACCATGCGCAAACGTGACTAGTCCGCCGTGGGTTTTTCGCGCGTCACATGACGAAACGACTGGTGGATGGGGACATCTGACGGAATCAGGCTGAATTTGCCCCGAAGCCGCGATTCCGACCGCAGCTTCTACTGCTCGCCAATGCTTCTGGCACCCACCCCGGCAGCGGACATCCCGGCGCCGATGGGCGCCTCAATCCGCGCAGTCTCCAAGAGCCGCTCGAGCGCGGCTTCCACTTCAGCCTTCCACCCGAGTCCCTTGTCGAGTTCCAGCCGCAATCGGGGGAAGTACGGGTGTGGTGCGACCACTGTAAAACCGACGTCCTCAAGAAAATCTGATGCCAGCATGCATCCGTCGACCGAGCAGTCCCCCAGCACCGTAACCACCGGGGCCAGTTCTGCGGGAACCTTGCCGCAGTCCAGCATCTCCGCCGCCGCCGAGGTGTAACCGAACGCTTCCAACGCCCGAACACCGCGCCGCACAAGATCATTGACCACTGCTGCCAGCAGACTCTGCGACAAGAGCTCGCGGTCTTCGGCACACTCCACGCCGACCGCGGTCAACAGAATCGCATCGGCGCTCACGGGCGCGGTCGGGAAGAGTCTGGCCCGCGGCACCGCACCTGGAGGCGCATAGAACGCGAAGCCCAGACATGGATCGTCCACCACGGCGGGAGCCGACCAATCACCCTCCGAGGCCGGCGCCACCAAGTCGGCGACACCGGTTGGATCCACGAGATCGATCTCCGCATCAGAGCCGGGGTCTGATCCAGCACCTGGTTCTGATGCCGGTGCGTCGGGAGAAACGGTGACGGCGAGCTGACCGCAGGAACCCCACTCGAGCATGACCATCGAGAGCCACGCTTCTTTCTCGAATTCGGGGTCCGTCAGGTGATCGTCACCGACCGTCGACGGATCCACTTCCCAGAACACACAGCGCCTCGCGTGCTTGGGCAGCTGCTCGAAACCCTCGAGCCGAAGCGGCGTGATTCGTGCGGTCACTGAGGTCCCTGGCTTTCCCACTGTGTACGTGGCTGCCCCTCAAGGATAGGAGAGCCCGGCCGAGTCGGCTCACTGCGCCCCGAAAATCTCATGGAATTCCGCCTCCGTAGTGAAATGCCGTGCCGCACAGTCGCTTTGCGAAGTATCGCGGCTGCGACTGCAGGTGCTGATCACTGATGTGTCACAGTGACGGAACAACCTGGTGTAGTTGGTCGTGGGTTTTCAGTGCTCTTCGGCGCTCATGATGTCGACGATCCGCTGAAGATCGTCCACCGACCCGAACTCGACGACGATCTTGCCTTTTCGTTTGCCGAGGCTCACCGTGACGCGGGTGTCGAACGCCGACGAGAGCTTCTCAGCAACGTCCTGCAGTCCGGGCATCTGGATCGGCTTGCGCCGCGGCGCCGGCGGTGCGGTGTTGCCGTCGCGGTTGGCCAGCGTCACCGCTTCCTCGGTCGCGCGGACCGACATGCCCTCGGCAATGATGCGCGCCGCCAGCTCCTCCTGCTTCTCCGGACCGCCCTCCAGCGCCAGCAGCGCACGCGCATGACCCGCCGACAGCACGCCGGCTGCCACTCGACGCTGTACCGCGATCGGCAGACGCAGCAGCCGGATCATGTTGGAGATCAGGGGCCGCGAGCGACCGATCCGGGCGGCCAGTTCGTCGTGGGTGACCTCGAACTCGTCGAGTAGCTGTTGGTAGGCGGCGGCCTCTTCCAGAGGATTCAGCTGCACCCGGTGGATGTTCTCCAACAGGGCGTCGCGCAGCATGCTGTCGTCGCCGGTCTCTCGGACGATCGCCGGAATCGCGTCCAGCCCGGCTTGTTGGGCGGCACGCCAGCGCCGCTCCCCCATCACCAGCTGATAGTGGGCTTCGCCGTTTTCCTTGACCTCGCGAACAACGATCGGCTGCATCAGACCGAACTCGCGGATGGAGTGCACCAGTTCGCTGAGCGCTTCCTCGTCGAACACCTGACGCGGCTGCCGGGGGTTCGGCTGGATCAGGCCGGGATCGATCTCGCGGTACGTGGCTCCCACATCACTGGTGAGGACCGGGTCGGCTCCATCGGGCGCGGCCGACGTCGGCGCGGGCGCCGCCGTCCCCGAATCACCAGTGCCGGCCGGCGGGCCACCGAGCAGAACATCGGCTGCGGTCGCGCCGATCCTGGGGCTCAGGGCATCTGTGCCATCCTCAGCGGGTCCGGTGGGAATGAGGGCTGCCAGTCCCCTGCCGAGGCCGCTCCGCTTCCGTGCCGGCTGATTCATGCTCGTCTCCTGCTCATCTCTGCCGTCCGCTGTCTGCTCACTGCCTGCTGCCCACTGCCGCTACTGGCCGCGGGGCGGTGCCCCGCGCTCGGCGATCTCGCGGCTCGCATCGAGATAGCTCAGCGCTCCACGAGAACCCGGATCGTAATCGAGGATCGTCATCCCGTATCCGGGAGCTTCCGAGACCTTCACGCTCCGCGGGATCACGGTGCGCAACACCTTGTCTCCGAAGTGCTCGCGCACGTCCTCGGCCACCTGGTCCGCCAGTTTGGTGCGCCCGTCGTACATGGTCAGTATCACGGTCGACACCGACAGCTCCGGGTTCAGATGTGCCTTCACCATCTCGATGTTCCGAAGCAGCTGCCCCACACCCTCCAGCGCGTAGTACTCGCACTGGATCGGGATCAGTACCTCCGGGGCGGCGACCAGAGCGTTGATCGTCAGCAAGCCGAGCGACGGCGGGCAGTCGATGAACACGTAGTCGAAGTTGTGGTTGGCGAGGGCGGCCAACGCCGAACGCAGGCGTCCTTCGCGAGCCACCATGCTGACCAATTCGATCTCGGCGCCGGCCAGATCGATCGTCGCGGGAATGCAGAACAGTCGGTCGCTGTGCGGGCTCTGCTGAAGCGCTTCCTCGACTGGGATGTCGCCGATGAGGACCTCGTAGGACGACGGCGTACCGGGGCGGTGCTCGATGCCCAACGCCGTGCTGGCATTGCCCTGCGGGTCGAGGTCGATGACCAAGGTGCGCAGTCCCTGCAGCGCGAGCGCGGCGGCGACGTTCACCGCGGTGGTCGTCTTCCCGACGCCACCCTTCTGATTGGCGATCGTGAACACCCGCTGGCGCGACGGCCGCGGAAGCTGGCCGTGCGACGTGTGGAGCACGCGGGTCGCCTGTTCTGCCTCTGCCGCGATGGGGGTGTCCATGCTGGCGTCCGTCGACCACGCCGTGCCGGCGCTGCCGTTCCATGTTTCACGTGAAACCGTTTCACGTGAAACGGCGGGCCTGCCGTTCGTTCCCGCGGCAGCTTGCCCTTCAGAACCCATCCTCATCTCCTGCCCGATCTCCCCCGCGACCCGGAGGCTCTGCCCGTTGACCGGTTCCCCGGTCGGACCGCCGCGCGCCGTACGGCGACGACGGTTACGGGCGGGTTCAAATAGTTCACGCCACATTTCACCACCCTGGCATCGACTGCACCCAGGGAAGCCATCACACGCCGATGCTCTTCGATCTCTGCTTCGGCCCGCTCACCTTTCAGGGCGAGCATCCTGCCGTCAACGCGCAGCAGCGGCATGCTCCAGCGAGTCAACTTGTCCAGCGAGGCGACCGCACGAGAGGTCACCACATCGAGCTCCCCCACTGCCTTGCGAACATCCGGATCCTCCGCCCGGCCTCGCACCACCGTCACATCGAGAGCCAAGTCCTCAACCGCCTCGCGCAGAAACTCACTGCGACGCAGGAGGGGCTCGATCAACGTGACATGAACGTCCGGGCGGGCCATCGCCAACGGGATCCCCGGGAGGCCGGCGCCACTGCCGATATCGGCGATTCGCTCATCGGGCGCCAGAAGCTCACCGAGAGCAGAGCTGTTCAGAATGTGTCGATCCCAGAGCCGATCCACTTCCCGCGGACCGATCAATCCCCACTCGACACCGGCGCCGGCCAGAATCGCCGCATACCGTTCGGCGGTCTCCAGTCGATCACCGAAGACCCCCGCCGCGGCGTCCGGTGCCGCGGGGACCGGTCCATGTTTCACGTGAAACATCCTCCGCACTCCCTACGGCACCGTCGCCGCAAACGAACTACACCTTTGTAACTAGAACTCAGCCGAGCAGAACGACGACGCGGCGTGAGGGCTCCACGCCCTCGCTCTCGCTGCGGACACCTTCGACCGCGGCGACTGCGTCGTGAACGATCTTGCGCTCGAACGGGGTCATCGGAGCCAGCTCTTCGCGCTCCCCCGACTCCAGCACCCGGCGGGCCACCTTGTCGCCCAGGGCCGCGAGCTCGTCGCGACGACGCCGACGCCACCGGGCGATGTCCAGCATCAGCCGGCTGCGCTCGCCGGTCTTCTGATGCACCGCCAGCCGGGTCAGCTCCTGCAGCGCATCGAGCACCTCGCCCTTGCGGCCGACGAGCTTGCTCAGATCGCCACCGCCGTCGATGCTCACCACCGCGCGATCGCCTTCGACATCGAGGTCGATATCGCCGTCGAAGTCCAGCAGGTCGAGCAGCTCCTCGAGATAGTCGCCGGCGATCTCGCCTTCGGCGACCAGCCGCTCCTCCAGATCGTCCTCGCTCTTCGGCGCGGACTGGGTGTCCTCCTCCAGCTCTGCGCCGGGCTCGGTCGTCTGTGCGTCCGTCATATCCGTCTTCTCCCTAACTTGTAGCCAGTAGAACTGGTCACCGTTTCCGCTTCTTGGGGCGGGCGCCGGGCTTCGGCGTGCGGTTCACGCTCGGCCCTCCCGATTCGCCGGCCGTCTCGGTCTTGCCCTCGGCCTCGTCGGCTGTCGCATCCGCCTGCGTGCCTGGTGTGGCACTGGTTCCGGCTGCGCTCGCTGCGTCCGACTTGCGGGCCCGATTCGGCTTGGCGCCTGGGGCCGGCGCATTCGCGGATCGACGCTCGAGCGCCTCGGCCTTCTTGGCCTCTTCTTCCTTCTCGATCATCCCGAACACATAGTGCTGCTGACCGTAGGTCCAGATGTTGTTCGACAACCAGTAGATGATCACCGCGAGCGGCAGGAACGGCCCACCGACCACCACACCGAGCGGGAAGACGTACAGCGCGAGCTTGTTCATCATCGCGGTCTGAGGGTTGGCGGCGGCCTCCACACTCTGACGAGCCACCGAGGCCCGGCTGTTGAAGTGCGTCGCGATGCCGGCCAGGATCATGATCGGCACACCGACCAGGATCACCGACAGCCGGTTGAATTCGGTGAACGCCTCGAGGCCGTGCTGCTGGATCATCGTCGCGCCGAGCGGTGCTCCGAAGAGATTCGCGTCCAGGAAGTGCCCGACGTCGGTCGCACTGAAGACGTAGTTGGGCAGGCTGCGGTTCTCCTCCACCGACAACCCGAGCCGGCCGATACCGGTCTGGGTCCGGTTGAAGGACATCAGCACGTGGTACAGGCCGAGGAACACCGGCACCTGCGCCAGCATCGGCAGACAGCCGAGGATCGGGTTGAACCCGTGCTCGCGCTGCAGCTTCTGCATCTCCAGCGCCATGCGCTGACGGTCCTTGCCGTACTTCTTCTGCAGTGCCTTGATCTGCGGCTGCAGTTCCTGCATCTGCCGCGTGGTGCGGATCTGCTTGACGAAGGGCTTGTAGAGGATCGCGCGCAGGGTGAACACCAGGAACATCACCGACAGCGCCCAGGCGAAGAAGTTCTCGGGGCCGAGCAGGAAGGCGAATGCCTTGTACCAGACCCACATGATCGCCGACACCGGGTAATAGATGATGTCCAGGCTGAACCAATTAAACACGCGACTTGCTCTCCCCTCGCTCCGCTGGGGTTTCCCAGACAGGGTTCTCGGCGGCGGCTATTTCGCCAGGAACGGTCTCGTCAGAACCGACGGACTCGTGATCGTGGGGGCACCGTTCCGGGATCGGATCCCATCCGCCCGGATGCCATGGCCCGCATTTGAGGAGCCGGATCAGCGCCAGCCACGCACCGCGGAACGCGCCGTACTCGGTGAGGGCGTCGACCGCGTACTGGCTACAGGTCGGGATGAACCGGCAAGACGGCGGCCGGTACGGAGAGATCGCGTGGCGATAGAGCTGGATGAGCCAGATCGCACCGCGGGCCGCACCGGCACCCGCCCTGCGGATCATGGTGACGTCCTGCGCCGCGACTCCAGGCGCTCGAGAGCGCGCTGCAACTGCTGCTCCAGCTGAGGCGAGGGTGCTTCACTACTCCCCGCACGGGCCCGGATCACCACCAGATCGGTGGCATCGAGCCGCGGGATCACGGTGCGGGCGGCATGGCGAAGCCGCCGGGACACGCGGTGGCGTTCCACCGCGTTACCGACGGCTTTGGACACGATCAGACCGACCCGCGGGCCGGTAGCATCCGTCCCATCGTGTAGCGCGTGTACGACAACGTCAGGTTGCACCGCACGCACGCCACGACTGACGGTGGCACTGAACTCCGCGGACCGCCTCATCCGGTAACGAGCCGGAAGCACCAGCGTCAAATCCTGCCGGAAAGCCGGAGAATCACGCAGTGAGTGCGCGACGGCCCTTGCTACGACGGTTGGCGACGATGGCGCGGCCGGCGCGCGTGCGCATCCGCAGCCGGAACCCATGCACGCGCGCACGGCGGCGGTTGTTGGGCTGGTAGGTCCGCTTGCCCTTGGCCACGGCAATCTCTCCTTGTTCCATTTGGTACCCGCACTCGCCGACACCGAAATGCCGTCGAGACACGGTCACCGTGCAAGCTCGGTTTAAGCTCGTCCGTCGTGCTTTACTAACCGGCGCGTTCTCCGGAACTTCCCGGGCGCAGCCGTATCGCCACGTGCGGGCGACTGCTCGAGGGTACTGATGAGATTTCCCTCGGTCAAACCTGCGCCGACCCGCCTACACCGACGGTATCCGATGTTGCAGAACTGTTGGCACATCGAGAGAAAACTGTTAGCTTCTGGCAATGCCGTTCCGCGCCCGGACCGGCCCCGGAAAACAACCGAGGACGTCGCTGGACCGTCACCCTCGCAGCATGTGATGAAACTCCGGTTTGGACGTCCTCGCTACAGACAACAGAGCGACGACGACTGTCCTTTCTCCACAAGCTGTGGATAAATGTGTGGACAGTTCGTCATCGTTCTTTTGGTCGTCCCCGGGTCGACCTCGAAGCACCTCAAAGGGGGAGACGGTCGTTGACAGCTGACCCCGACCCACCATTCGTCGCCGTCTGGAACAGCGTCGTTGCCGAACTCAACGGTGAGCGCGACCCGGAATCCGGCCAGCCCGGTGATCCGGCGCTCCCCCCGTTGACCCCTCAGCAAAGGGCCTGGCTCAAGCTCGTCAAACCCCTCGTCATCGCCGAGGGGTTTGCTCTGCTCTCGGTTCCCACCCCGTTCGTCCAGAACGAGATCGAACGGCACCTGCGCGAACCCATCATCAACGCGCTCAGCCGCAAGCTGGGTCAGCGGGTCGAGCTCGGTGTGCGCATCGCGACGCCCCCGGAGGAACCCGAGGACTCGACGTCCCGGTCGGACACCGTGGCCGCCACCGAGGTACCCGCCGACACCGCAGACCCGGTGACCGACGCCGACGAGATCGACGACGACAACGCCGCGAAGGTCAACGCCGAAGAGAGCTGGCCGACCTACTTCAGCAGCCCGCAACGTGATTCCACGATCAGCGACGACAACGCGGTCAATCTCAACCGGCGCTACACCTTCGACACCTTC